>PNNU01000077.1 GCA_013824385.1 Anaerolinea sp. | reverse complement strand
AGGATATGCACCTCAATCTCTTCTCGAAATCCATTGTGCATGCTGAAAATCTGGCCGGTGATCTGGCCAATGCCAAGAGCGGACGCTACTTCATCGGTTGCTGGCTTCAGAAAGCGATGGAAGCTGAATCCATGTGGGGCCGTTTCGTGGCTTTCAAGGAGTAATTTAGTTTACACATAGACCTTCAGGTGAAGAAGCTTTTTCCTGAAGGTCTATCATATTAAAAATGAATCTGTAATTTGATTTGTATTGTTGGAATCCTCAATATCAGGAGGCTAGAAATTAATGAAGCCAGCACAATTTGATTATTTTGCCCCTGCCAGTGTTGATGAAGCACTCGACACATTGGCTGAACTGGGTTATGACTGCAAAGTTTTGGCCGGCGGACAAAGTTTGATCGCTGCCATGAACTTTCGTATGGCCAGACCGGCTGCTTTGGTTGACCTTAACAACATCGCGGAACTTTCTTATATAAAACCTACTGCTGATGGCGGATTAGCAATTGGCACCATGACTCGTGTTTATGCTGTTGAACACAGTCCCGAGGTTGTCAAACGCTTCCCCTTGCTGCCAGAAGTTGCACATTTCATCGGACATGCCCAGATTCGTCGTCGTGGATCGTTTGGCGGCGCCATCGCACACGCTGACCCTTCAGGCCAGCTGCCTGGTATCGCCAAGGTAATGAATGCAAAATGCCTCATCCGATCAAAAGGCAAAGAAGACCACTGGGTGGATGCAGCCGATCTGATCATTGGTCCGTTCATGACCGTGATCGAATATGAAGATCTATTAACCGAAGTCGTCCTGCCTCCCAATCCTCCACGGACAGGAAGCAGCTATCAACAAGTTGCCCGCCAAAATGGCGGCTATGCATTGGCAGCTTGTGCCAGCGTGTTAACCCTCGACGAAAAGAATCACTGCAAAGATGCCCGCCTGATTTTAATGGGTGTCGGTGAAATGCCAATCCTGTCTGACAAAATTAAAGAAATTCTCATTGGTCAGGAACCCACAGAAGCAGCGTTTAAAGAAGTCGGTGAAGCAGTGCAATCAGAGATTGACCCCTCGACTGATTTGAACGGAACCGCAGAATATCGGCGTGATCTTATTCGCGTGTTGGTGCCGCGTTCTCTCGCTTTATCTTTAGAACGCGCCAAAAAAGGTAGTTAAAATGGCACAATTATTCTGTTTAAAAGTGACTGTAAATGGCACAGTTTATGAACGTGAAGTTGAACCCAGGCTTCTGCTGAGCGATTTCATTCGCCACGAACTGGGTCTTTTTGGAACCCATGTGGGCTGTGAACACGGCATGTGCGGCGCCTGCACCATTCTCTTTGACGGTGAACCTGTCCGTTCCTGCTTGATTTTTGCTGTTCAAGCCAACGGTCATGAGATTAAGACTGTTGAATCCCTTGGAAGCCCCGATCATCTGCATCCATTGCAGGAAGCTTTCAACGAAAAACACGGTTTACAATGCGGATTCTGCACTCCTGGTATCTTAATGACCGTGGTTCCCTTCCTGGAAGAACATCCCCATCCATCGGAAGACGAAATTCGCGAAGCCATTGACGGAAACATCTGCCGCTGCACCGGATATGAAAAGATCATCGAATCCGTTCAAGCAGCCGCAGAAAAAATGTCTTCGGGCAAATAGTGAAGGATAGAGGTGATACAGTGACTGGAAAATACTTTGGTCAACCTGTTCTAAGACTTGAAGACAAGCATCTGCTTACCGGCAGAGCCAAGTTTTGTGATGATATCGTCATCCCTGGCATGCTGCATGCAGCATTCTTGCGCAGTGACTATGCGCATGCCATAATCAAGAATATCGACGTAAGTGAAGCCCGTAAACACCCAGGTGTTGTAGCAGTTTATACCGCTGAAGATATGGGTGATTACTGGAAAATTGGTCCCCTGCAAGTACCGCCTCCCTTTGCCATCAAGGGCGCTCAATTTAACGCACGCCCCCTGCCCCCGATCGCCAAGGGCAAGGTGAGATTTTCGGGTGAGCCCATTGCCATTGTCATCGCCGAGTCTCGTTACATCGCTGAAGATGCCTGTGAAGATATCATCTTCGATGCCGAGCCTCTGCCCGCTGTGATTGATCTCGAAAAAGCATGGGAAGATACTTCTGTGCTTGTGCATGATGATTTACCTTCAAACATGGCAGCCTTGGTTAAACAGGAATCCGGTGATTACGAAGCAGCAAAGAAACAAGCTGAT
Organism: Anaerolinea sp.; assembly: GCA_013824385.1. The sequence continues at coordinate 8,520 of PNNU01000077.1, read as the reverse complement.
GTGGTCGTTTCTCATCGCTACGTGGCCGATCATGTGGCTGGTGCTGCGATGGAAAACCGCGGATTCGTGGTCAACTGGGACGAACGCACCCAGGAAATGACCGTCTGGGCTGGCACACAGGCTCCCCTACCCCTGCGCAGCGCCATTGCCGGTCGCATGGGATTGGTCGAAAACCAGGTGCGCGTGATCACACCCTACATCGGCGGCGGCTTTGGCCCCAAAGTGATGACCTCACAGGCAGATGACGTGTTGCTGCCCTGGATCTCAATGAAACTGAACCGACCGATCAAATGGATTGAAGATCGCCGTGAGAACTTTTTAGCAACCACCTCAGAACGTGACCAGGTGCATCATTGCGAGATGGCGCTCAAGAAAGACGGCACCATCCTGGGGTTCAAAGATGTGTTCTATCACAATACAGGCGCATACGATCCCTACGGCATGACCGTGCCCCTCAACACTCAAACTCACACAGTCAGCAATTATCGCGTACCCAACTTCTACACCGAAATCCGCATGGTCTTCACCAATGAAATGGTAGTCACACCCGTTCGCGGTGCAGGTCGTTCAGAAGGCGTTTTCGTTATGGAACGCATGATGGACCTGGCTGCCAGAGAACTCAAGATGGATCCGGTAGAAATCCGATTGAAGAATCTGCTCAAAAAAGATGAGTTCCCGCTTAATACCGGCGTCATTGGCCAGGACTTTGTGGTCGGTGTACTCGATAGCGGTGATTACAAAAACAATCTTGAAAAATGCATCAAAATGGTAGACTACGAGAATTTCCGCAAGGAAATACAACCCAAAGCCCGCAAAGAAGGCAAGCATCTGGGCATCGGTGTTGTAACCTTCACTGAAGGTACCGCAGTCGGTCCGTATGAAGGCGCACGCGTTACTGTTGGCAATAATGGTAAGGTTAGTGTAGCGACCGGTTACAGCACACAGGGACAGGGACACTTCACCGTGTTCGCCCAAATTGTGGCTGAACAGCTCAATGTAAAAGTTGAGGATGTAAGAGTGATCACCGGTGATACGGGTCACTTCCATTGGGGTGCAGGCACATTTGCCAGCCGCGGGGCAACCATCGCCGGTTCGGCCATCCACAGTGCTGCCGTCTTGGTGCGTGAGAAGATCTTCACAACTGCTGCAAAATTCCTTGAAGTGCCAGAAGATCAAGTTGAACTCTGTGAAGGATCTGCCTGCGTCAAAGGCCATCCCGAAAAATCCATCTCATTAGGTGATCTCGCCGGCAAAGCCAACCCCATGCGCGGCGCTGTTGAAGCGGATGTTAAACCCGGTCTTGAGGCCACTGCGTACTATGCTCCTCCTCATGGCGCCACAGGCTCAGGTGCTTGCGCCATGATCGTTGACGTGGACCCTGAGACATTTAAGGTTAAGATTGAACGCTTCGTTTTAGTCCACGATTGCGGTACAGTCATCAATCCTCTGCTGCTTGAAGGTCAAATTCATGGCGGTATCTCAATGGGAATTGGTAATGCATTCTATGAGAAGATGGTTTATGACGAAAACGGACAGTTGATGACCGCATCCTTCATGGATTATTTGATGCCACAAGCCACGGATATGCCCAAAAAGATGGAAATTGGTCATAACGTACATCCCAGCCCGCTCAACACGCTTGGACTCAAAGGTGTTGGCGAAGCCGGTGCATTGCCTCCCTCTCCAGCGTTCTGTCAGGCAGTCGAAGATGCTTTGTATGAATACGATCTGGATCTAACAGAATCCAATCTCAATCCGTCCATGCTTTATGATTTTAGAAATAAAGCTGCAAAAAGGTAAATCAGGTAAAACATCACCTTTGAATTACAAAGAAAAAATGAAAAAAGGAGGCCCAAATGAACGTCGAAGGCGAGTATATTTTCAACGGTCCACAACAAGCAGTCTATGATATGTTCAACGATCCGAACGCGCTAGCCACAGCTGTACCAGGCATGCAAAAAATGGTACAGGTCGATGAAACCCATTACGAAGGCGCAATCTTCCTTCGAATTGGACCCATCTCAGCAGCATTCGAGGGCGTTTTATCACTGTCTGAAATAAATCCGCCTGAAAGTTGCACACTTAACATCGAAGGCAAAGGAAAAGCCGGTTTTGCCAAAGGAGTTGGCCGGGTTAAATTTACAGACCTGGGCAACAATCAAACGAAACTAAATTACTCCGGTGAAGTTAATATTGGTGGTACCTTGGCAAGCGTTGGTCAAAGAATGATTGACAGCGTCGCCAAATCTATGATCAAATCTGGTTGTGAAAAATTACAAAAAACTTTGGAGGAACGATGTCAACAGAAGTAGAAAAGAAAACCGAAGAAACAAAAAATGAAACAACATGGCAAAAATTAATGAAAGTTGCCGAATTTCGCATGCTTATCTACGTCATTCCAGTAGCCGCGATTATCACGGTCATTGCGATACTTCTAGGTAAATAAGGTGTTAATAATACGGGTGGAAGAAATTCCATCCGTATAATATCTTGACAAATGATGTATCATATTTATATCAAAAGTCAGGATTAGAAAAATATATCCAGGAGGTGCATATCGGATAGAAAGTGCTGCAATTTAGGTGTGGGCAAACTTGTATTTTAAAATTTTGTTCAATCCATGCAATGAGTAATAGATCGAAGCACACAACTTAATCAAAGGAAAGAAGGAAAAAAACCTATGGCAACTACTTCAAAAGTGTTGGGATACCTTCCATCAGATACCCCTCCATTCGGCAGAATGCTTTTGCTCGGTTTTCAACACGTGCTGACCATGTTCCCAGCCACGGTTTTGTGCGCCCTGCTTATGCACTTTGATGTGTCAACCGTTTTGACCGTCACTGGCTTTGGAACCATCGTCGCATTACTTGGATCAAAATTCGCGATCAATACCTACATTCCCCTTTACTATGGCTCAAGCTTCAGCTACATTGCTGCAGTTACCTCTATCATTGGCGTTTTGGAACCTGATTTAGCTTTCGGTGCCGTCGCCTCCCCCGCCTCCATTTCAGTTGTTACCGCAGGCTTCTTGGTAACTGGTGTAATTAATGTCCTCATCGGCTTGCTCATCCGCGTCACTGGTGGCAAGAAAAGCCTGGACAAAATTCTGCCCGCTGAAATCACCGGCTCTGTCGCCATTATCATCGGTATCGGCCTTGCCTACACCGCCTTGACCATGGCCTCCGGAACCTGCTGCGGCGTTGAAGCCAACATGGCTCCGACCCTCAAATGGTGGCTTGCTGCCCTCATCACCTTCCTTGCAGCCGTTGTCTTCTCTGTCTATCTGCAGGGTAAGGGCTTCATCGGAATGCTCCCCATCTTGTTAGCCATGATCTTGGGTTATGTTGTTGCCATCCCCATCGGCCTGGTTGATTTTTCATCCATCGGCGCGAGCGGTTGGATCACTGTGCCAAAGATCGTCTTCCCGGTATTCAACAGTCCTTTAACCGCCACCGCCTTAATCGGTGTTGGTGTTATGGCTATTGCAACCATCCCGGAATCCACTGCCCATCTTTATCAGATTGGTCTGTATGTTGACCATCTGGCTGAAGAACAAGGCCGCGAAAAACCCGGTCTTTCCAAACACATCGGCCTCAACCTGATGCTTGATGGTTTGAACGACATGGTCAATGGCCTCTTTGGCTCCACCGCTGGCACCAATTACGGTGAAAACAACTCCCTCATGGTCATCACCCGCAACTACTCCGGCCCCGCTTTGATCACCGCTGGTGTTATTGCTGTGGTTTTGGGCTTCATCGGACCCCTCCGCGATGTCATCTATAGCATCCCGACTGCCGTCACCGGTGGTTTGGCCATCTATTTGTATGGTGTCATTGGCGTGCAAGGTATCGCCCTGATGATGGCTGAAAAAGTCGATCTCTTCGATCCCGGAAAATTGGCCATCGTGGCCTTGATCCTGGTCGTCGGTATCGGCGGCAACATTGGATACGGCGGCAATCTGCCTATTCCTCTGTTGAAGAGTGTCTTCCCCTTCGGTTGGCCTGCGATTGCAGCAGCCGCCGTCTTCGGCATCCTTGTGAACCTTCTCTTCGTGTTCATCAAACCACCGAAGATTCGTGCCACTGACGTTCTTCAGTAATCTGCACCAAAAACTTGTTTAGAATAAACGCTCCCCTTGGTGTTAACGCTCTTCGGGGAGCGTTTTATTATCACTTGGGTTATAATTTTCAACAGAAAAATCCTAAAAAGGATTTCCAATTGTTATGATTTTACTTACAGGCGCGGCAGGGAAAACCGGAACAACCATTCTTAAGCATCTGGCAATTAAAGGTGCCGCAGTAAGATGCCTTGTTCGAAACGAGAAACAAGCTGATAAAGTGATATCTCTGGGCTGCTCAGAAGCAATGATTGGAGATCTCACCGATCACGCCGCAATAGCGAAAGCCATTTTCGGTATTGACCGTATTTATTATATTGCCCCAAATGTATCTCCTGACGAGTTATCCATTGGCAAAGACCTCATTCAGGTAGCCAGACAACAACAAGTAAGCCATTTTGTTTACCATTCTGTACTCCACCCGCAGATTGAGGTAATGCCTCATCATTGGCAAAAAATGCGCATGGAAGAAACACTTTTCACCAGCGGTTTGGAATATACCATCTTGCAGCCCTGTGCCTATATGCAGAATATTCTCGGAGGATGGCAAAAGATTTTGACAGGCTATTTCTCTGTTCCTTACCACGTAGATACACCCATCAGTATTGTTGACCTTGAAGATATCGCCAAAGTGGCAACAAAAATCTTAACAGAAACAGGCCACGAACGTGCCATCTATGAATTGGCTGGCCCTGAACCGCTCACGCAAAAAGAAGTTGCAAATCAAATTAGTCTATCTATAAATAAACCCGTTCAAGCTGTTGAACAAATTCGAACTGAATGGGAAAACACCGCGAAAGCCTCTGGCATGGATGGCTCTCAAATAAAAATACTGATTAAAATGTTTGAATACTATGATAAATTTGGATTTGTGGGTAATTCCTCCATTCTTGAATTCTTGCTCGGAGAAAAACCCACAACCTTTACGCAATTCCTTGCTCGTATTTCAACTTCTGGAGATGAACGATAACCATGGAAAAAAATAAAAGCCTTCACTACAATTTTGGAATGGAAGCTCTTCCTGTCCTCTTTCATAGCCAAACCAATCAATTCATGAAATACCTGGACAAAGATGGCATAAAGTTTCTTCAATTTTGGTGGAATCACGTCGGAGATCGTTTACCTCAAGAAAAAAGATTGTCCTCCGGTGGGTTGGCCTTCGAAATTGAACAACTGGATGCAAAAACCAAACTTGTTATCATCACCCTGCCCACTCCTAAAGAAAATGAGGAGCCTTATTTCCTCGGATTTATCGCCAAACCCGAAAGACGCTTCTTGTGGATTCGAATTCCGACCACCACGGCCTTTGCTCTCATACGTGATGACTCATGCAAAGAAGAACATAAAACAAGTTTTGGTTACCTGACCCCCAGTGGAAATTATCGCTTGCGTGGTGTCGGGTTAACCCCAACCAAACAGGATTTCAAACGTATCGTAAAATCAAAAATTCAAACCAAGAAAGCGTGGTGGAAATAATGAAAATTACAACTGGAGTAATTGTTGTTATTGTTTCAATGGTGTTCTTTTATTTGAGAATGGCTATTTTGCGTGGTCAAAAGAAACGCTATGAAAGAGAATATGCATTAAAACGCCGCAAAGTGAACGGACGTTCCAAGGGAGCTGCACTGCCTGCTGCACAACCAGGCTCACCTCCTTTTGGCGTAAATAGCTGGTTCTTTGTTGCCGTTGGTGTCTTGATTATGATTGCTGGCGTGATCATGTACAACAATATGACCCTTTTCGGCATCAAGATCCTTTCTGATCCTGAATTGCTCAAATATACCGAATTTTGGTATATTCCTGTTGCACTTGGTGTTGTCATTCTGGCATTTTGTATGAAAATTGATAAACCCCGTTTGGATGACGACTAGAGACGAAAGTATTACAAAAAAGAGGAAACCTTTATTCGGTTTCCTCTTTTTGATTTACTCAGATCGAATCGTATATCCGTAACCTGGAATCGTTTCAATAAATGCCGGACAAGTTGGATCTTCTTCAATGCGCATGCGCAGGTTTTTAATGTGCACCCGCACCAGATCAGAACTTCCTGTCTCGGGGGGATAATCCCAGATAATGCTCAATAATGAAGATGGAGAGAAGATATCTCCAGGATGCGTCATAAAATTAAAAAGCAAATCAAATTGGATGGGTGTGAGCAATAATTTCTTGCTGTTGGGTAAGAGCAGTTCAAAGGTAAGAATATTAAGTTTAAAACCTTTTAGTTCAATAACCGGCTGTGAAACCCGGCTGTGGTCAAACAATTTAGATTCGTGCACCCGCGAGTCGTCTTTGCTTCTGCGGCTGGATTTCTTTTGATCCATGGTACGTCGAATCATTGCCCTAAGACGCAAAACCAGTTCTTCGCTGTTGAAAGGTTTATTAATATAGTCGTCCCCGCCCGCTTTAAACCCGGCTATATGGTCGGCTTCAGTCGTTTTTGCCGTTAGAAAGATGACTGGCAGCGTAGACATTTTTTTATCTGCACGAATCTCACGGCAAACTTCATAACCGTCCATACCGGGCATCATGACATCCAACAATATAACTTTTGGAGTTTGCCTACGAAGCAGCTGCAGAGCTTGCATACCTGAGTGTGCTGTTTTGACGGTAAAGTTTTCCCGTCGTAAACACCTTTCAAGGGTTGTTACGATTACTTCATCATCATCCACGAGCAACACATCAATGCTGTCCAAGTCTTCCTCATTTAACGCATTTTTTATTTGTAGATATAAAGATTATATAATAATAAATCAAAAGATAAAACAAATCCCGATATAGGAAAATCGGGATTTTAATTATGCAAATTACGAGCTAAAACTCATTTACCTTCGCGTGCAGTAACGCAATACACGCCGCCCGCATCCATGGTGGCAATACAACGGTTGCATTGATCGCAGTCTGAAGCAATCACTTCTCCTGATTCCATCTTCATCACAAAATCCGGGTCGCGGACGGTGGCGCGCCCCACTTCTACAAACTCAAATCCACGTGAAAGCACGTATTCAATATCTTCAAGTCTCAATACCCCGCCAATATAGATCACAGGGATTTTGACAGCATTTTTGATCTGCGTGGCTTCTTTAAGCAGGAATAAACGATCAAAACGGTAACGCTGCACCATAAACCAGCCAAACATGCTCATGCCAAACCTGAGCAGCCAATCCGTCTGGTTGGCGGCCATCTCTTTGGTCGGTACGCTGCCACGCATCATATAAATAGGTGTTTTAGCTGTGAAACCGCAGCTTGCCACGAGCGCACTGGCGCCAGCCGCTTCAAAAGCTTTTGCCACTACAACCGCCTCTTCAATTTCCAATCCTCCGCGGATGCCGTCGCTCGCATTCATTTTGATCAGGATCGGAAACCCCTCGCCCACCCCCTGGCGCACCCGGCGAATGACCGCCAACGGAAAGCGCAGCCTGTTTTCAAGTGAACCGCCGTATTGGTCTTTGCGGTGATTGGTCCAAGGCGAGAGGAACTGGCTCAGCAGATATCCGTGCCCGGCGTGGATTTCAACGGCGTCAAAGCCGGCTTCTTTCACCTGTTCAGCCGTTCTGCCAAAATCTTCGATCTTTTCGGCGATCTGATCTTCTGTCATCGCCTCGCAAATGGAGAGCCGAAACAAACAGAATTTGACCGAGGCCCCCAACGGACGTCTGCCGATCTCTTTTGGATTGGAGAAAAATCCGCAGTGCCCGATCTGGATGGAGGCGGCGGCCCCTTCTTTATGCACTGCTTCTGTCAAGCGTTTGAGGTCAGGGATAAGTTCAGGTCGCATCCACATCTCATGACCGAAGGCACGTCCGTCATAGCTCACAGAGCAATAGGCTACTGTGGTCATACCTACTCCACCCTGCGCCACGCGGCGGTGATGCTCAATAAGAGCATCCGTGATCTTGCCCTCCTGACACATACCCTCAAAACACCCTGAACGGATGATGCGGTTGCGCAGGGTCAGGTTGCCAATAACGCCTTTGGAGAATGGAGAATTTGTGAGATTGGTCATGGGCTCTACTTACCTTATAAGGGCGTATGGCTATACGCCTTTATAAAATCAATTATTCAAATAATTCCAATGGAAGAAATGTTATTGTACGTTGTTGACATTTTATTACTCAATATTGACTGAATCCACAATCCCCACAATGACCGAAATGATTGGCGCATCGGGGTTCTTGAGCACCTGTCGTGCTCCCCCGCCTTCGCGGTTGATCAATACTGTGTCGCCGATGCCGGCATTGGTGGCATCCAGCGCTACGAAATCATCGCCTGCCTTTTCGCCTTCCATTACCAACGGCTGAACGACCAGCAGCTTTCGGTGCTTAAAATCGGGATGGCCAATGGTGGTCACCACCGTGCCGATCACTTTCGCCAGGATCATTTCAACTCACTCATGAAAAAGGGTT
>PNNU01000076.1 GCA_013824385.1 Anaerolinea sp. | reverse complement strand
AAAATCAGATTATTTTAAAGCTGATGTGATCTTTTTCAATTCCTTGATACTAAGGGCCACTGCTTCGTCTTCTCTCTCAGTCCAATCTGTGTGGGGGTGATCAATTTCGACCGCCAAAAAGCCCTTGAAGTTCGCTTTATAAAGCAATTCTGCGAGTGCTTGATTATTAATTAAACCCTTGCCCACCGGAACTCCGGCGAAGAAATGCCAGTCTGTGGGGCGCGCATTTTTGTCTGGCATCAAATCTTTTACATGGGTGGCTAAAACATAAGGAGCAAGTTTTTCCATGCCAGCGATGGGATCATCCAGCAAGCGGAGGAAATTGCCAGTATCAAAATTCAACCCAAAGTGATCAGAGTTGACCTCATTAAGAAGTTGCAAAATTTCATCACCAGTAAAATCAATATGGTTTTCAACTGCTAATTTAACTCCGTTGTCTTTGGCAACTTTGACTGCTTTTTTGAACATCTTGACCAATGCTTTGATCTGGGGCTGATGCGGTTCATGACGGAACATGAGGCTGCTGCCCACCACACGCATTACATCCGCACCAATGGCCTTGGCATACGGAATCATGGTAACCATTTCTTCATAAGCAGTCCAGTTTTGACCGCGTTCCAATCCATCGGGGTGTCCCCAGGCATAGACACGATCAAATTTATAATCATCCAATTGAGCTTTAAGTTCTTTGAACCAACCTAAATCTGTTGAAGGGAAGAAACAGGATTCCAGCGAGACACCATCCACTTTAAGTTCTTTTGCCCGCACAAGAAAATCTTGCATGGTCATATTTTTTGCCGGCGCTTTTTGGTCAGGATATACTTCGCCGAAAAACCGGTGATAGCAATAACTGTCAATTCCAACTTTCATTTTATTCCTCCTGGATTTTTGGGTTTTGGTGTATCAGGTTTTTAAGAAACTGAAATAACAACAAATTGTGTGAACCCTTTTTACCATAAAAACGATGACCTGTCATTACAGGATAACATTATTATAACCACGGGTTTTTGAGAATTCAAGCTATTTAACTTTAAAAAGGACAAATGATTAGAAATTTTAATCTTTTTGCCTTATTTTTTGCAGTCATCCAAAAATTTAAGATTCTTCTATTGACATGATTGAAGTAAATTCCTATAATGAGTTGTAATAACAGGATTACAACAAAATTTAGAAATGGGGACGGGAAAAATGAGCGATAAGATAAATTTTGAGAGTCATATTCCTTACTACATCCAATTGATGGATATTCTCAAGGATAAAGTAAAACAAAAGGCCTGGCTACCTGGCGATCAGATTCCGGGTGAACAAGATTTATGTGAATTATACAAAATCAGCCGGACGGTTGTGCGCCAATCCCTCAAGGAATTGGAACTTGAAGGGGTGATCACCAGGCGCAAAGGTAAGGGTACTTTTATTGCCCTGCCGAAAATCAACGAGAGTTTAATCGCAAAATTAACCGGTTTTTATCAAGACATGGTTGAAAGAGGTTTAAAACCTGTCACAAAGGTTTTACATCAAAGAACTGTTCCCTGTTCTGAAAAAATTTCGCAATTTTTAAACATCGCTCCTGGCACCCAGGTCATCGACATCCGCCGATTGCGTTTTATTAACGATCAGCCAATTCAATTGGTAACTTCCTACATCCCCTTTGATCTATGCCCGCCTCTCGCCACACTCGATCTGTCTAATCGTTCCTTGTATGAATTCCTCGAAAAGGAATGCAATGTTTTTATTGCCAAAGGAAAAAGATACATTGAAGCGGTGGCTGCAAATGAAGAAGAAGCCGATTTATTGGATATTGAAAAAGGTGCACCTTTAATGATGCTTGACAGCATCAGTTTTTCTGAAAACGGACAGCCGGTGGAGTATTATCACGCCGTCCATCGTGGTGACCGCTCAAGATTTGAAGTTGAACTGCTTCGCCTTCACGATAATGATTCTAAAAACGTTGAAGTCGTTCCGAGTTTCTCTGGATTGCCCAAATCTTAGCTCCATTAATCAAGCAATAAGAGACTTGCGGAGAAACTAATGGCAAAAAAATACCTCATAGGTGTGGACCTCGGAACCAGCAGCACAAAAGCAGCCTTGTATCAGATCGATGGCAAGCTGGTTTCTGATGCCATTGTTGAAGTGCCGTTGTATCACCCTAAACCCGGGATCGTTGAACAGGAAAATGAAGATTTTTATTTATCCGCAGCCAATACGATAAAAAAATGTATTAGCGAAAGCGGTATAGATAACAAAGAAATCGCTGCTATTGCCTTTGATTCACAAATGGCCGGGGTCGGATTAATCGGCGAAGATTTCAAACCGGTCGCCCGCTTTGACTCATGGCTTGATATGCGCTGCAAACCCTATATTGAACTGATGGATAAAGAAGCCGGCGACCTGGTTACTTCTCTCACCGGCTGCCCGCCCATTTGTGACCACGGCCCAAAAATGCTGTGGTGGAAGAATGAAGAACCTGACGTTTATAAAAAAACTGTCAAATTCGTAATGCCCGGCACTTATGTTGCCGGTCGTTTGGCAGACCTGTCTTCTGACCAGGCATTCATCGATCACACATACCTCCACTTTTCTGGCTTCTCAGATGTTCAAAAAGGGTGCTGGTCTCAGGAACTTTGTGACCTGTTCGGAATGGATTCATCCAAGCTGCCCCGCATCGTTGACCCTTGCGACGTGATCGGCGAAGTGAATCAAAAAAACGCTGCCGATTTTGGGTTGGCAGCCGGAACCATCATTGCCGCCGGTGCAGGTGATACCGCTGCAAATGCACTTGGCGCAGGAATCGTGCATCCGGGAATGCTTTTCGATGTGGCCGGAACCGCCGCGGTTTTAGCAGGCTGTACTGATAAGTTTGTCGCGGATACCAAAAACAGGGCATTACTCACCATGCGTTCCATCATCCCGGGGTTATGGAACCCCCTCGCCTACATCGGTGGCGGTGGAATTGCGCTCAGATGGTTTAGAGATAATTTCTTTAATACTATCAAAGGTGAAATGCAGAAACTTAAAGATGAAGATCTTTATGCCGAGATCATCAAAATGGCTGAAAACATTCAACCAGGTGCAGATGGTTTGTTATTCTCACCCCACCTAGGAGGACGTATTTGTCCTTCCAATTCAGTCATGCGCGGCGCCTGGATTGGGATATCCTGGTCGCATACTCAAGCCCATTTTGCCAAAGCCATCCTCGAAAGCATCGCTTTCGAATATGCATGGTACTTGAGTATTTTGAAAGATAATCTTCCCGATTTGAAACTGACAGAAACCAGAGCCGTTGGCGGCGGTGCTCGAAGTCTAATTTGGAATCAGATTAAAGCAGATGTGTTGAACGTACCGTATCAAAGATTGAAGGGGAACGAATTTGGAGCCTGGGGAGCTGCCATGGTTGCCGGTAAAGCTGCTGGATTGATTGACAATCTTGCCGACCATGCAAAAAATACTGCCATTGTGAATGGAAGCGCATTAATTCCCTCAGCAGCTAACCATTATCTCTATCAACCTCTCATTAAGAAATACATTGAAATGGAAAGCACCCTTTCTCATTTCTTTTCAACCTATTAATCCATTTGGGAGCACTTTATGAAACAACAAGCAAAGTTTTGAATGACAGATACAAACCGGGTGGTTATACCCCCTACTGGTTCTCTTTATTCAAGTTAAGACAGAGAAAGTACTTGCCGCATTGGGTTAACAAAAAGACAAATTTGAAACTGAAGAAGATGAGATAACAGTTTGAGAATTACAGACATTGAATCATCCATTTGTAACCTAAAAAAGTCAAAAAAAATGTTTCTCGTTTTAACTTATAAACAATAAGAATGACTGATTGTGACTGTTTATTACCATTTATTTGCGTTTAACCTAAAAAAGGTTATAATTTTATTCTAAACACAACTATTCGGTAACTCGATGTTATTTCAAACGAATATTACAGCACATTCAAACGCTAAACCTTAACCGGTTTGTAAAGATCCTTATAAAAAAATTGAATCGGATAGCACTCTAATCCAATTCATTTCATTAAACCAACAATTTTAGGAGCACATCATGAAACAACAGGTTCGGATTTGTATGATAGGCGCAGGCAGGGTTGGTAAAAACCATTCCCGTGCGCTCACCCGTCATATTGCAGCAGCAAAGATCGTAGCCCTGGTAGATCCGATGATTGAAGTAAGAAACGAAACCGCCAAAGATTTCGGTATTGATCAACAATTCGATACACTCGAAATGGCACTTGAAAATTCCGAGTTTGATGCTGTGATCATCACCACCCCCACACCTACTCATTTGCCGTTGACACAGCTCGCCGCTAATCACAAAAAACACGTTTTCCTCGAAAAACCGATGGCTTTAAACCTTGAGGAATGCGATGAAATCAACAAAGTGGTTGATAAAAACAAGGTCATCCTTCAGCTCGGTTTTATGCGCCGCTTTGACCCTGAATTTATGGCTGCAGCACAACGTATTGAATCCGGTGAAATCGGAACGCCCATGATGGTTAAATCCAATACTCATGGACCTGGTCTTCCTCCACCCTGGGCGCGCGATCTCAAAACCTCCAATGGCATGTTGGCCGAAGTCAACAGTCACGACTGGGATACTGTCCGCTGGTTTATGGGCTCAAATTATCAAAGAGTGTATACAGAAGTCGCCAATTTCAAAGGTGCTGCCAATAATGTGGATACTCCTCATTTCTATGACAACGTACTGGTAAATATCAAATTTGAAAGCGGTGGTTTGGGATTGATCTCAGGCATCTGCCCATGCGGTTACGGATATGACGCCAGGGTTGAGATCGTCGGTGATAAAGGCATCATGCAAATTGGTGAATTAAAAGGTCAATCCATCGTTGTCTGCACCAATCGCGACCAGGGATTGATCACTCCCATTCAACGCACCTGGCCGGAAAGATTCGCCTGGGCATATATCAATGAACTCGAACATTTTATCACCTGCGTCCAAACTGAAACCACCCCAAAAGCTGGTGGAATTGATGGACGCTGGGCGGTTGCAGGCGTACTTGCCGGTACGAAATCATTCCTTGAAGAACGGCCTGTTTTGTTAAAAGAAATAACTGGATAATTGCTATTTGTACTGGAGGAAGTATGTTAGCTGCAGTTTATCATGGTCCAAATGACCTGCGGGTTGAACAAGTGGATTTACCCAAAATCAGCATAGGTGAAATGCTTGTCAAAGTGATCAGCGCCAGCATTTGTGGAACTGATCTACGCATTTTCCATGGCAATCACCGGATGTATCCGGAAGGAACCATTCGCATCCCAGGCCATGAAGTTGTAGGGACGATAGTTGAACTTGGCGAAAAAGTTGAAGGTTATCAAGTCGGACAAAGAGTCTTTTGCGCCCCCAATACCGGCTGCGGACATTGCCTGCAATGCATCACCGGCAACAATAACCTTTGTTCACAATACGATGCGATAGGTGTCACCTCAGACGGTGGATTTGCAGAATATGTTCGCATCCCGGCCAATTCTGTCCGTCAGGGAAACATCATCCCTATCAGCTTCACGGTGGATCCAGCAGTCGCGGCATTAATGGAACCTTTTGCCTGTGTGCTGCGCGGACAAAACGCTTTGCACATTCAGCCTGGTGAGATTGTACTCATCATCGGAGCCGGTCCAATCGGTGTGATGCATATCAAGTTGGCTAAGGCGCGTGGTGCCGGCAAGGTCATCGTTAGTGAACCAATAGCAGATCGTGCCGAACAGGCAAAACGCATGGGTGCTGACAAAGTGGTTAATCCGATGACGGAAGACCTTGAAAAAGCATTATTTGAAGAAAGTCAGGGACGAGGTGCAAATGTAATCATTGTTGCCGCCCCCGTTCATGCCGCCCAAGAAGCAGCTCTTGATCTTGCTGCCATCAGCGGGCGCATTAACTTTTTTGGCGGCTTGCCCAAGGACAGGCCAACTATCAATTTTGATTCCAATTTGGTTCATTATAAAGAATTGGTGATAACCGCAACAACGGCATGCAGTACGGCTGATTGTTGGCAGGCTGCTCAAATTGTTAACAGCGGATTGGTGGACTTGTCAGATGTTGTAAGTCAAAGATTTCCACTGGATCAGGCAGTGCAAGCCTTTGCTGCAGCAGAAGACAGGAAATCATTAAAAATTGTGCTGGAACCCTAATATGTCAAATCTCTCTTCTTTCTCCTTTCCACGCCCCATCAATACCGTGCAGGGTCCAATCTCTTTTGATGATCTTGGCATTACTGACTGCCATAATCACTTATGGATAGACCCTGTGCCGGGGGTGGAGCCAAACAGCCCTGTACTCAATCAATTTAATGAGATTGCGTTGGAGCTGCTTGACTATAAGAAAGCGGGTGGTCAATCACTTCTGGATTGTCAACCAGATAGCTGCGGTCGAAATAGCGTCAAATTGTTAGAACTTTCACAAAAAAGCGGTGTCACTGTAATCGCCTGCACCGGATTTCATCGACAAAAATATTACCCACCCCAGCATTGGCTGTTTGCAAAACGAGCCCAAAAAGTTTGTGATTTTCTGAGTACCGAGTTGGAAACAGGTATGTATGAAACACTTGAAATGGATAAACCGATCAAGGCTGGTTTTATAAAAATTGCACTTGAAGCCGCCTGGGGAGATTGCCCTCAGGCAGCCCTGGAGGGTGCTGCCCTGGCCGCTAAAAAAATTGGCTGCCTGATCGAAATTCACACAGAAAAAGGCGCATTGGCTGAAAAAGCCTGTCTCTACTTCACAGACTATGGGGTTGCTCCAAATCAAATCGTTTTGTGCCACATGGATAAAAGACCTGATTACGGCTTACAAAAAGAACTTGCCCGATTGGGTGTACTGCTCGAATACGATACATTCTACCGTCCCAAATATGAACCTGAAAAAAATCTCTGGCCGTTAATAGATCACATGGTGCAAAATGGATTGGCTGGCAGTATTGCTCTCGCCACGGATATGGCTGAATCGAATCTGTACCATCATATTGGCGGGGGGCCCGGTCTGCACAGTCTGCCAAATGAAATCAAAAACACACTTCAAACGCGTGGAATTGCAGACAAAGATATTAATAAAATGATTGGTGGCAATATCGCCCGCCGTCTCGCTGGAATTAACTAATTCAAATTATTGGAGCATATAAAATGAGTGACTTACCCTTTTCTTTTACCATTCCGCTGCCTGCTGTAATCCCTTCACGAGTTGATAACCACATCAAACGAACATTATCCGCATTAAAAGGCCAGTTTTTGGATGAAACCTCTTTCAACAAAATGTTGCAAGAAGAAGATAGTTTGATTTATGAAGTTTACGAAATTAAACGACCTGAAATTGAAGGTGAACTCTTAATGGGCATTTCCATTGTCCATCCCGGTAAGGTAGGCAATGAATTCTACATGACCAAAGGTCATTTCCATTCAGTCCTCGAAACCTCTGAAATCTATTACACCCTCAAAGGTGAAGGTTACATGGTTATGGAAACCCCTGAAGGTGAAACCTCTGTGGAACCCCTTTCACCCGGTAAAGTTCTCTACGTTCCGCCAAGATGGGCGCACCGCTCCGTCTGCACCTCCCGGCAGGAAGACCTCGTTACCTTTTTCGCATACCCCGGCAATGCAGGCCATGATTACGGTACGATTGAAAAAACAGGCTTTCGAAAGTTGGTTATTGATGGTAAAAAGGGACCCGAGATCATTGATAATCCGCGGGTTCAATAGGTAGGAGGAATGATGAATCTCAAAGACTGCCGCCTGTTGGTGACACCCACCTCCTACGGAAAAAATGATGCCCGTTTGAAAACAGAATTGGAAATGATGGTTGGAGAAGTTATCTACAATCCGACCGGAAAACCTCTGACTTCTAATGAGGTTGCCGGGTTATTGCTGGGCATTGATGGATACATTGCAGGTCTGGATGTGATTGATGCAGATGCTCTTAAAACGGCTGACAAGCTTAAAGTGATCGCCCGCTATGGCGTTGGATTTGACAACGTTGACCTTGAATTTGCAAAAAGCAGAAATATCATAGTGACCAATACACCGGGTGCAAATTCGGTATCTGTGGCTGAACTTGCACTTGGCCTGATCCTGGCCCTTGCCAGGCAAATCCCCGAAGCGGTGGATGCAGTCCACCAGGGCAAATGGCCGCGCTATTCAGGGGTCAGTCTTGAGGGTAAAACCATCGGCATTCTTGGCCTGGGCGCGATTGGAAAACAGCTAGCCCGCCGTTTGGCTGGCTTTGATTGCAAGATTTTGGCATTTGACCCATTTGCTGATCAGCAGTTTGCAAAAGATCATCAAATCACCCTCGCCGAGATGGATCAAGTGATTGCAGCCTCCGATTTTGTAAGCCTCCACCTGCCCTTGCTGCCTGAAACTCGCGGCATCGTGAATGAAGCCTTCTTGAACAAAATGAAAAAAGGTTCCTATCTGGTCAATACCTCTCGCGGCGAAGCCGTCAATGAAGACGCCTTGTTGAAAGCACTCCAAAGTGGACATTTAAAGGGAGCTGCTTTGGACGCTTTCACCATTGAACCCCCCGACCCAAACAATCCCCTTCTGGCATTAACCAATGTAATTGCCACACCACATCTTGGCGCTCAAACCGACGGCGCAACAAGCAATATGGGTTGGATGGCAATGAAAGATTGCCTGGCCGTATTGAAAGAAGAAAAACCTTTATACCGAGTCGCATAAATAATCCGAAACAATGGAGAACTTGATGAATAAACTGGAAATGTTGGAAAAAGTAAAAGAATTAGGCTTGTTAGCTGTGATCCGCGGACCATCACCCGAATTGACCGTAAAAATGGTTGAAGCATTGGTTGCCGGGGGCGTATTGGGTATTGAAATTACATACAGTACTCCCAATGCTGAAGAAGTTGTTCAAACATTGGCCAAGAAGTTTGGCGACAGCATCGTTTTAGGCATGGGAACCCTTACCAAACCGGAACAGGCTCAATCAGCCAAAAACGCAGGGGCTCATTTCCTGGTCAGTCCAATTTGTGAGCCCAACCTGGTTAAAGGCATGGTTGACAGTGGTTTGCTCACCATGGCAGGCGCATTAACCCCCACAGAAGTTTTTCAAGCCTACACCCTGGGTGTGGATGTGATCAAAATCTTCCCTGGGTCTTTAGGCGGACCAGCCTATATCAAAGCATTAAAAGGACCTTTCCCGTACATCCCGATGATGCCCACCGGTGGTGTGAATGCTGGCAATGTAGCCGAATGGTTTGCCACGGGTGTGGTGGCTGTCGGCGCTGGAAGCGAATTATGTCCACCGCAATTGGCGAAAGACGGAAAATTTGATGAAATTTCAAAACTTGCCGCTTCTTTTGTTCAAGTCGTGAACGCATCCCGAAAATAAGCCATAAGAGGAGTCATTTATGAATAACGAAAAATATCCAATAACAACAAAAAATGTTCCCACTTTCTATTTCATAGGTGTGACCACTGGTAAATCATCCATTATGAAAGTCTTTCCATTATGGATGAAAGTCTTGGGACGTGAAGATGTTGTCATGGAAGGTATAGATTGCAAAATCCATGATGACCCCGAAGTTTATCGACAAGCAGTCGCGCAAATCAAATATGATCCCAATTCGCTAGGTGCGCTCGTCACCACCCACAAAATTGATTTATTGGCAGCCGCACGCGATATGTTTGAATACCTTGATCCATATGCCATGATCACTGATGAAATTTCAAGCATTTCTAAATTGGATGGCCGCCTTGAAGGCCACGCCAAAGATCCCCTTACTTCTGGCGCCAGCCTGGATGCCATCATCGAAAAAGATTATTTCGCCAAAACCGGTGGCCAGGTGTTGTGTTTCGGGGCTGGCGGTTCAGCAATTGCCACTTTGCTGCATTTGATCAATAAAAAAGACAAAGGCGATCGTCCTTCCAAATTCACTTTTGTCAATCGCTCACAAGGCCGTTTAGACCATGCCAAAGAAATGGTCAGCAATCTTAAAACAGACATAGAGATTGAATATATCTGCAATTCGGACCCCAAAGTTAATGATGCAATCATGGAAAAATTCCCTCCCTATAGCGTCATAATCAATGCCACAGGTATGGGCAAAGACACACCAGGGTCTCCCATTACTTGGGAAGGAAAATTCCCAATCAACAGTATTTCATGGGAGTTCAACTATCGTGGTGAGTTGGATTATCTGCATCAATCTCTTGCACAGGTTGAAAGCCGCAAAGTCAAGGTCGAAGACGGCTGGATTTACTTCGTCCACGGGTGGACGCAGGTGGTCGCCCAGGTGCTGCATTTCGATCTGACACCTGTCCTTTTTAACAAATTGAATGAAGCTGCTTCATCTGTTAGAGGAAAGTAAAACGCCCGATCCATTATTTCGGAACAAGGATTTATAGCATGTATTTAACTTCACAAGACATCGCAAAAATGATTGATCTCTCTTGCGTTCGCACGATTTCGAACAAAACTGACATCGAAGATATGGTTAAGACTGCGAAACAATATCAGTTTGGCCAGGTTTCTGTCATGCAATGCTTCATCCCTTATACCAAACAATTGCTTGGCGGATCGCCTGATATTCATATTGTCGGCAACGTCAGTTTTCCATCAGGCTCGGATTCCACAAAAACAAAGGTTTTTCAAGCACAAGACATGAAAAACGAGGGTTGTGACGAGATCGATGTGGTGTTGAATATCGGAAAACTGCGATCAGGATTGATTGATGAAGTTCAGGCTGACCTTGACGCAGTCATACAGGTAATCAAACCGCTTCCAGTTAAAGTCATC
>PNNU01000075.1 GCA_013824385.1 Anaerolinea sp. | reverse complement strand
TCATTTGAAGAGCCGTAGGTAAATTCATCCAGGTTGACCTTGCCGACCATGAGTGCGCCAGCTGCTTCCATGCGAGATACGGCGGTGGCGGTGTAAGGCGCATTGAAGTTCGCCAGGATGCGAGATGCCGCAGTGGAGGGGGTGCCAGTGACGCAGAAGATGTCTTTGACAGAGAAGGGTACACCAGCCAGTGTGCCGGGGTCTTCACCCTTGGCCAACTGCTGGTCAATTTTTTGAGCTTGTGCCAAAGCGCGATCATCGGTAAGGGTGATGAAGGCGTGTACTTTTTGTTTGTCTTCTTCGGTGAGCGCGCCGGCATCCAGTGCGCCGCTTCGACCGTCCACGCTGCCGATGCGTTCCAGGGTAGACTCGAGGATCTCGACCGCGGAGGTTTTCTTCTGGCGCAGCAACCGGGTTAGTTCAAGAGCAGATAGATCACAGAGTTCCATGGGCGCCTACTTCAAAGTGGTGTGAGGAATGTCGGGCACGACGATGTAGCCGTTCTCGACCTGGGGCGATTGAGCCAGGATCGACCTGGGGTCCGCGAAGTGTTTATGAATATCTTCACGGGGTAGCGAACTGGCGGCTTTTTCGTAGGGTACGCCATGCAGGTTGATAGGCACATTCTCATCCAGGGGGATGGCTTTCAACTCATCAATGACTTTTAATTGATGGTTGAGTTGAGTGCGCAGATAGTCCGCTTGGTCGGGGGTCAGTTCCAGTGCGGCCAGCCCAACCAGGTGATCGAATACATCTACAGTGATTGATTCGCTCATAGTCACTCTCGTTAATAAAATGGTTAACAGTTTGGATTGTAACACGTCACACCATCGCGGATGAGCTTGTTTTTTTGATATTGGCAATCAGGCGGGAGAGGATAACATTAAGTTGATCTTGTGTCTCTGCAGTGCAATATTTCTGCACATGCTATAATTTTGAAAGCGGGATAACCCCATGGACAAATCAGACCCCGTAATCCCCATTCCAACCGAAAATGGCAGCTCTGCAGCGCAGGGTGAGCATCAAATTGAAGTCGCTGCAAAATCGCGGCTCAAGACTACCGTTAATATCATACTTGAGGCGGGCGCTTCGCTCGATCTGATCGTAAAACAGGTTGACGCGGAGGGTAATCCCGTATCTTTGCAACGGAAAAGTTTCACCAATCCCATAGAGCCGCACACAACATCTGAATCCAAGCCTGAGTCCGTTTCACTTTCTGAGCAACCTTTAAACGCTCAGGCTGAGGTTGCCTTGCACCCCAAAAAGCGAGATTGGCAGGTGTGGCTAATTGGGCTTGCTCTAGTGGTTTATCTGGTCACCCATTTTATCGGGCTGGATTCATACCCCATTTACTTCTTTACAGACGAAGCCGTACAAACCGTGTTAGCCGCGGATATGGTGCGTGACGGGTTCCAAAATTACCAGGGCGAATTCTTGCCCACGTATTTGGTAAACGGCGGCCAATACAACCTGGGCACCTCGGTTTATGCACAAGTGCTCCCCTGGTTGATGTTTGGAAAATCCATCTGGGTCACGCGCGGCACATCGGTGTTGATTACTTTACTGGCGGCGCTGGCTATTGGATTGATGCTCAAGAATAACCTAAAGTCAAGCTTTGCTTTTGCTGGCATATTGATTCTTTGTATTACCCCGACCTGGTTCCTGCATTCGCGCACGGCTTTTGAAGTAGCCATCGCGGTTTCATTTTACGCGGCTTTTCTCTATTGTTATCTGCAATACCGGCAGGGAAAACCAAAATATCTGTATGCTGCAGTTACCTTTGGTGCTTTGTGTTTTTACAGCTACAGTCCCGCCCAAATGGTGATGGCGGTGACCGCCCTGCTTTTACTGCTCACCGATATTCGAACTCATATCAAAAACTGGGAAACCGTATTGATCGGCCTGGGGCTTACAGCGGTGCTGGCGTTGCCCTATATTCGTTTTATTGTCCAACACCCTGAAGAGAACCTGCGTCACCTGCAGATACTGGATTCCTATTGGATCCAGGCCATCCCGTTCAGCGAAAAAATCGGACTTTATTTCAAAGAATATCTTAAGATGATCAATCCGCTTTACTGGTTCATGCCCAACCAAATTGATCTTGAGCGGCATATCATGAAAGGGTATGGGCATCTGCTGCGCTGGACTTTACCCTTCTATGTACTAGGGTTTGGAGTCGCGTTGCGCAAAATTGCCAAACCGGAATTTCGCATCTTTTTGATTGCCACTTTTGCTTCGCCAGCAGGTGCGGCTTTGGCAGGCGCTGCCGTGACGCGTTCGCTGTTTATGGTCATCCCTGCAATAATGCTGACCGCAATTGGATTGGATCAGCTTATGCAGTGGATCGAAAAAATAAAGGTACCCAAAAAGGTTCTGATCGGGATCATTTTTATCGGACTATCCGC
Source organism: Anaerolinea sp. (assembly GCA_013824385.1). Next base: position 8,508 of record PNNU01000075.1, on the reverse strand, counting down.
TTTCAGCGGTTTCATGCTGCGCGACGCGCTGGTCAACGGTCCGTTGTGGTTTTCCAATTATGGGCTGGGCGGTCAGCAATTCGGCGCCAAACAGATATTCGGCGAAATCAAACAAATGCTCAAAGAAAACCCAAAACAGGAAATTTTCCTCTCACCTTCATGGGCAAACGGCACGGATGTGCTTGCGCGCTTCTTCTTTGATGATCCGCTGCCCTTTGAAATGGGCAGCATCGACGGCTACCTGTTTGAAAAACGCGAGATTAATCCAAATAAAATCTTCATCCTTATTCCCGAAGAGATGGATAAGGCCCGTGCGAGCAACAAATTCAAGTCAGTTGATGCCCTCAGAACCCTGAACTATCCAAACGGTGAAGCGGGTTTCTATTTTGTGCATCTGCAATATGTGGATAACGTGGATGCCATCTTCGCTGAAGAATTGAATGCACGAAATATACTCACGGAAACGGAAGTCACAGATGCGCAGGGACGCAAACTCAAGGTCGGCAATTCAAGTCTGGACATGGGTCCTATTTATAATGTTTTTGATGGTGATGGCAACAGCCTGATCAGGACGGACGAAATTAACCCAATGCAGCTGCAGATCACTCCGCTTGACCCGCTTTTGCTCAACCGGGTTGTCATTCGCATCGGCGGAACCGCTTCTACGGTTACAATTCAAATTACGCCAACAAATGGATCAACAGTTGAGGAACTGGTTGAAATAATCCCTGAAGGCAATTCTATTCGCGATATCACTTTTACGCTTGAAAAACCAGTCACAGCAACGCAAATTTCCATTAACATTTTGAACACAAACGATGGAGACCGTGCTCATGTGCATCTTTGGGAAGTGAGTTTAAATTGACAGCTATAATAACGGCTAAACGGCCCTTTTTGCTTTACCTTTTGAGCGTCCTGTTTTTACTCGCGGGAGCATTCTCGCTGGTGGGGATTATTGGGGTTTTTCAAGCCTGGGGCTGGTGGCTGTCTTTCACTACTCTTGGACCGATCCTTTTTCAGGTTTTCCTCGGGATTCTAATTACCCTGATCTGGTTTTCAGCGGCTTTAATTATTTGGCTGCGTTTGCCATGGGCGATTATGTATTGTAGTATTGGGGCCATATTAGCAACCGTCTGGATGTGGATTGAACGGATCTTCATGACCAAAAATCCACAGCCGTTCAGCCGTCACCTGCTCGCAATAGCAGTCACGTGTGTGTTCTTGATCTTTGTCTTTAGCGCTCTCTATCTTGTCGCCCCATCCATGAAGCCATATCATCCTTCCCAAAAAGACGGCGGCAGTAATTTAATTCAACCCTCAGGTGAAAAAAATGAATAATACACCGCTCGAAGTTGAAGTCAAGTTCTACCTGACAGATATGCCCTCATTTGAAAAAAGAGTGCGCAGCATCGGCGCCTCCCTGGTGCGTCCGCGGACGAGAGAAGTGAACTACCGTTTCGACACACCGGATATGGCGCTGGCGCGCGAACACAAGGTGCTGCGGCTGCGGCAGGACAATTCTATTTTGCTGACCTACAAAGGGCCAGCCACAATAAAAGATAACGTCAGTGTGCGCCCCGAAGTGGAACTGGAAGTCAACGATTTTTCGGCGGCAACCCTGCTGCTTGAATCATTGGGATTTTGTATGAGCTTGAAGTATGAGAAATGGCGCACCATTTACCAATTGGGCGATCTTGAAATTGCCATCGATGAAATGCCCTATGGAAATTTCACCGAGCTTGAATGTGCTGACATTGCCTTGATTCGCAAAACGGCCAGCCTGCTGGCGGTGGATTGGTCCACCGGCATCACCGACAGCTACCTGCTGATGTTTGAACGCATGAAAAGCAGCAAGAAACTGGAGATCAACGATCTTACCTTTGAGGCGCTGAGGAACTTGAGCGTGACCCCACAGGAGTTGGGGGTAAAACCTTCCGACCTGCCGAAGTATCTCTAAAGTAGAGAGCGTTGAAATTTATCTGATTTTGCTTGTCTGGCAGGCTCAATCATGATAAAATTTCAGTTCGATAAGGCTAATTGGGAAGGGTGGCCGAGTGGTTTAAGGCGCTTGTCTTGAAAACAAGTTTGGTGAAAGCCAACGTGGGTTCGAATCCCTCCCCTTCCGCCAGACCTGTCGAACAAACAATTGAATACCCGGGGAGGTGCCGGAGTGGCCGAACGGGATCGCCTGCTAAGTGATTGTCGGGCTTTAAACTCGACCGAGAGTTCGAATCTCTCCCTCCCCGCCAGAAAAAAGTCACATGAATTGATATATTTATGTGACTTTTGTTTTAATGACTAATGTAAAATGAATACACAGCTTTATCCAATCGGAGGGAGAGAAAAATGAAATTAATCTTTTTAATTGGTGATGCTGCTGTAGGTAAAATGACGGTTGGTCAAGAGTTGATGAAATTGACCAATTTAAGATTGTTTCATAATCACATGACTATTGAACCCGTACTTGAAATTTTCGGAAAATTCAATGACAAAGCGATTTCTCGATTGAGAGAAGTTGTTTTTGAAGAATTTGCAGCCTCTGAAAACTATGGAATGATATTTACTTATATTTGGGCTTTCGATCAAAAATCCGATTGGGATTTCATAGAACATGTGAAGCAAATATTTGCTCCGTATAATACTGAATTCTATTATGTTGAACTTGTTGCTCCGCAAGTAGTGAGACTTCAAAGAAATACTACTGAAAACCGCTTATCTCACAAGATTTCAAAGCGTAATATTGAGATATCCAATCAAAGATTAATTAACACAGATAATACTTATCGATGTGTAAGTAATGATGGTGAGATTACTTTCGATAATTACATAAAGATAGACAATTCAAATCTTACTGCTGAAGCAACCGCACATCAGATTAAACAATACTTCAATCTATAACCTAAAAATGTGAACATTTTTGCCAAATCAAACCGCAAAGAAATTTCTGTTTTTCCCAAAAGAAAATTGTAGATTGTCCATCACTTTCCGCTAAGAAAAATATATGATCAAAAACGCAGTCTTTTTGATTGAAAAACACCCGGCATCCGCCGAGCTGCAAGCTGTTTAAGGTATAATCTAACCAGAATAACGGAGGTTGCATGGAAATTACGTGGTATGGACATTCTTGCTTCAGATTGACAGAGCGCGGGCTGGCTACTGTAGTGACAGACCCCTATGATCATAAACAGGTGGGGTATGAACCGTTGAAACTTAAAGCGGATATCGTCACCATCAGTCACAACACACCCGGGCACAATAACCTTTCTGCGGTAAAGGGTGACCCCCATTTGATTGACGGACCTGGTGAGTTTGAAATTGGCAGTGTTTTTATCACTGGCATCTATTCAAACGGACACACCAAGAAGACAGCCAATGAACCGCGTAATACCCTCTTCCTATTTGATTACAACGGCATCAACGTGCTGCACCTTGGCGATCTAAACCGTGTTCCCACACAGACCGAAGTGGAAGATTTCGGCCCGATCCATGTGGCGCTGGTGCCGGTGGGTGCTGGCGGCAGCTTAAACGCGATCAAGGCCATCGAAGTGATCAGTTTGCTCGAACCCAGCATCGTCATCCCCATGCATTACAAAACGGACGCAACCATTGAAACCACAGAAACCATGGAACCGCTTGCGAAATTCCTGAAGGAAATGGGCCTGGGTCATGTGGAGAGTGTACCTTCTCTGAAGATTCAAAGTGTCAGTTCACTACCGGATGAAACCAAGGTGGTGGTGCTGGATTACCAAAAGAACGGTGCCGCATAATGGCAGAAGCACAACAGGTTAAGCTCCTCATGACCTGGGATATCATTCCCGAACACGAACAGGAATATTTTGAGTTCGTGATTCGGGATTTCATTCCCGGTGTGCAGCGGCTTGGCTGTGAGTTGTCTGACGCGTGGGCCACGGTCTACGGCGATCAACCCCAGATTCTGGTGGGGGCGGTTATCCCCAGCCTGAACCGGGCGCGGCAGTTGATCAGCTCACAGGCCTGGACGGACCTGAACTTAAAACTGTTGGAATACGTTCAAAATTACGATCAAAAGATCATCCCCGCAAAAACCGGTTTCCAACTCTAATTCCCTCATGAACGCTGAATTCAGCCGGCTGCTTCTTCGTTGGTATGCCCTCTATGCCCGCCCGATGCCCTGGCGCGGCAAAACGGACCCCTACGCGATCTGGGTGTCTGAAATTATGCTGCAGCAAACCCAGGTCAATACCGTTATTCCTTACTACAACAATTGGATGGACCAATTCCCAACCGTGAAAGCGTTGGCAGCAGCCGACGAACACGCGGTGCTGAATGCCTGGGAAGGGTTGGGCTATTATTCGCGCGGACGCAACATGCTGAAAACGGCGCGTGTGGTGTGTGAAAAATATCAAGGCGAGTTCCCGTCCACTTTGGACGAATTATGCAAACTGCCGGGAATTGGCAGATATACTGCTGCGGCGATCAGTTCAATCGCTTTTGGCGCGGATGAAGCTGTGCTGGATGGCAACGTCAAGCGGGTGCTGGCGCGCGTATTTGAATTTTCTGAAGCAGTGAATACCCCTGATGGCGAGAAAAAATTATGGATGCTGGCAGCGGAACTACTGCCCAAAGGACAAGCTTCTGCTTATAACCAGGCAGTAATGGATCTGGGTGCGACCATCTGTACGCCAAAATCGCCTGGTTGCGCGAACTGCCCGATCAACACTATTTGCACCAGTTTTAACAACCAACGGCAGGGTCAATTTCCGGTGATGCGTGAAAAGCCGCCAGTACCGCGTATTGAAGTGGTCGCGGCGATCATCCGTCAAAACGGGTTGGTGTTAATTGCCAGGCGCCCTTCAAAAGGGCTGCTGGGTGGGTTGTGGGAGTTCCCCGGAGGAAAGCTGGAAGCTGGTGAAAGCCACTCTGCGGCACTGGTCAGGGAGATCCGTGAAGAACTGGGCACAGAAGTAATCGCCACTGAAAAGTTCGGCATTTACCATCACGCATATACCCACTTCAAAGTGACCTTGCAAGCCTGGTTCGCCGAATTGCAAAATGAGCAACCCACAGCACTTGAGGCCAGTGAACTGCGCTGGGTCAAAATTGAAGAGCTGGGCGATTATCCCATGGGGAAGATCGACAGGTCTATTTCGAATGATTTGCAAGTCTGAATTAAGGCAACCTTGACAAGGTTTCAAACCTTGTCAAGGTTGGGTTGATTTTTAAAAAGATAACAGGTTATTAATTTTTAACGATATTTACAAACACCATCGGGCGGCGGTGGGTTTCGCTATAAAGGTAGTTACCCACAGCTTGCTCCACATCTTTTTGGATGTTGCCATTGGCCTTGGCGGCGGTGTCAAATACTTTGGCGCGCAAGCCGTTAAAGATGTCGCCTGCGTCGTCCAGTGTGATGAATCCGCGGCTGATGATCTCAGGCATCTTCATGGGTTTATTAGTCAGTTTATCCATGACGATATTGACTACCATGACACCTTCCTGGGCCAGGGTCTCACGATCTTTCATGACATCTTTGCCGACGTCACCGACACCAGAGCCGTCTACGTAAACGTATGAAGCAGGAACCCGTTCACCTTTACGCATTTTTCCATCTTTAAATTCTACACTTTGTCCGTTGAGAATGACAGCAATGTTCTCTTCTGGAATTCCTAGTTGGTGAGCCAGCTTGGCGTGCTGCTTCAACTGGCGCAGTTCGCCGTGGATGGGGATGAAGAAATCTGGCTGAGTCAAATGCATCATCAGTTTCATTTCTTCCTGGCTGGCGTGACCTGAAACGTGTACCGGTGCAATGGAATCATAAATCACATTTGCACCGCGTTCCAGCAGGCGGTTAATCGTGTGTGAAACACTCTCCTCGTTGCCGGGGATGGGGTGGGCTGAAAGTACGATAGTATCGCCTTCTTTGACGTCAAAAGTGCGATGGTTGCCCATGGAAAGACGCCCAAGAATGGAAGTAGGCTCACCTTGTGAACCTGTGCACATAATTACCACGTTCTTGTCAGGCATTTTTAAAGCTTCATCAAGACTGATGATTAAATTATCTTTGGGTTTAAGGTAATTGAGTTTTATAGCAATTTTGGCATTGTCTACCATGCTGGTTCCGGCAAACGCCATCTTGCGGCCGTGATGAGCAGCAGCGTTAGCAACTTGCTGCATACGTGAGATTAATGAAGCAAAACTGGCGATCACGACCCTGCCTTTAGCTTCGCGAAAAACCTTATCAAAACCGTCGTCAATGACTCGTTCAGAAGGGGTCCAACCTGGACGTTCTGCGTTGGTCGAATCGGCGAGCAAGGCCATAACACCGCGGCGTTGAAATTCAGCCAGCTTGGCGTAATCGGTCGGCCAGTTATCCACGGGGGTGTGGTCGAATTTGTAGTCGCCTGTATGCACGATCAATCCTGCAGGGGTATCAATGCCCAGACCGACAGCATCCGGTATTGAATGGCAAACGTGGAAGAAATCCACCTTGAAGGGACCAATTTTGCGAGTGTCACCAGCGTGAATGGTTTCGATCTTTGCTTTTGAGGCCAGACCGTTTTTTGCCAGTTTGACTTCAAGCAATCCTCGGGTTAATGGGGTGGCATAAATGGGTGCCTGAATTTCTTCAAGCACGTGATGAATGGCGCCGGTGTGATCTTCATGACCGTGGGTGATGACAATACCTCTTACCTTGTTGCGGCGAGAGAGTAAATAGGTCATATCCGGGATGATGTAATCAATGCCCAGCATATCGTTTTCAGGGAACATTAATCCGGTGTCTACCAATAAGATTTGGCCATCATATTCATAAACCATCATATTGGCGCCGACTTCCCCGAGGCCGCCCAATGGGATGATTTTGAGCACGCCTGATTGGGTGCTCGGTGTTGTATTTTTTTGTTTCATATTAAACTTATAAACCTTTCTTGTTCCCCAAAATGAAGAACTTCAGTGCAATATACTAAACTGCCTGCGGCAGCATTAAGTGCGTATTTTTAGAAAAATCCCTGGCAATATACAGGCCAGGGATCGTTGAATGTTCAATGTTTTTTGTAACACTGCCCCTTAAAACTAAGGGAAAATCCATCTACTGCTGACCAAACTAATTGTCTCATCAAAATAATTCACATACCCTGTGATCCAACAAGTAATATCTGACAATTATACTCTATTATTGGGGAATTAATTAAAGGAAATTGATAATAATTCTGATGTCAAGTTGATTTTCAAAACCGGGTGATTTTCAGATTTGCAAAATACCCACCCTGACCAGGGCCGCACCACAATCCTATGCCGTTACCCAATCGAGATCCTAATTCATTTATATCAAGACAGGGTTCTATTTCGTGATTGACATAGACACTTACTTTAGGTTGCTTAACAACTATCCTGGCATGGAACCAATGATCCCCGTCGGGAGCAGAGTTGACTGGTTTCTCGTACTCACCTGGTTTATCCTGGCGTAAATTGAACCATCGATATTCAGGATGCGAGATGTATTGAACTGCATGGGATTGTCTTTCGGGATCATCTGACTTGAAATTAAAGGGACGGAAATAAACCGCATCGTGGGTTGATTCACTTAGAACATGAAAAGCGACACCCAGAAAGTTACTTTGAGGTGGATTACTTTTTCCCAAGGCATCAAATTCGATTTCCCCATCCACAAACTCAATCCCATTAAAATTGATAATCCATTCATCCTCGACAAAAAATTCTTTCTTGGTGGGTTGAACATGTAGAGCAGATCGGCCTTTAATATCCTCAACCCAATTGATATTGAGTTCATCAGGAATCACAACTTTATCGTTATCTGGCAATGTGCTTAGGTCTGGAGTGAATTCTTTTTGCGTCATGATGTCTTCCTTTTATGTGCATACGCATCATTTCTTGAGAATAAATAATTTAGTATCGAAGAAACTAAAAGATACTGCGCTGACCGTTGAGCTGCTCGCGGATTTGAACGATCTGGCGGCGCAACAGTTCGTCTTTTTCAATCAGATCAGCCACTTTTTCACAGGCGTAGATGACAGTGGTATGGTCGCGTCCGCCGAGAACCTGTCCAATTTGCGGAAGGGAAACGTTGGCTTCTTGACGCAGCAGGTACATGACCACTTGCCGGGGCAAGGCGGCTTCTCGGGTGCGGTCGCGTCCGAGAAGTTTCTCGGTGCTGATGCCAAAGACCGAAGCGACTACGTCTACCACTCTGGCTGGTTCAAAGTTGTTACGCTGCGGGATCAAATCTGTTAGTGCCACATTGACCAGGTCTTCACTCAGAGGTTTGCCGCGCAGTTCAGCATAAGCCACCACACGGGTGAGCGCACCTTCCAGTTCACGAATGTTGGAAGTGAACTGCCTGGCAATCTGCTCAAGGATTTCTTGCGGTACCTTGTGACGCGACTTGGCTGCTTTTTCGCCGAGGATGGCGATGCGTGTCTCGAGGTCTGGAGATTGAATATCCGCGGTGAGACCCCATTCAAAGCGTGAACGCAGACGTTCTTCGAGGGTGCCCATGGCCCGGGGAGGTCT
>PNNU01000074.1 GCA_013824385.1 Anaerolinea sp. | reverse complement strand
CGGTTTGGCTCAGCGGCAGCGGCGGGAACGGCGAGACTCCTTCGCAATTATGGCACATTTCTGGCACTTGGGTTGAGCCTGTCGAAACCAATCGCGCCTGCGCGCGAGCGGCGGAGCCGCTGTCTGCTGGTAGGGTCAGGGGATGACGCCTGGATTTAGGTGTGGCAGACCCGTTGCTCTCCATTTCTTCTGAGAGTGCCTCAGTACCATCACCTTATCTGGTTTTCATCCCCTGCCACATCGAACCGGACGTGAGGTTTTCCCTCATCCGGCTCTCCGACAACCTTCTTCCTGGAGCTTTCAAGGTTTCTTCTGCTCTGGCTTCCTTGCTCACGGCCACATCCGTCCCGCACAGTCCAGCTTCCGCCTTTTGGCTCTCAGCCATAGTCCGCGCTGAAGTTCTCGTGATTCTTCTATGGGTGTGATTGGCCTTTCGGCATGCACCGTCACTTACCTTCTCGCTTGACTTGGTTGAAGTAGAGACCCTTCCCTCCGAGTGAGTTTTGTTGTCTCACCCATCGTTGGACTTGCGTCCCACCGGTACTATGGCCTCCTCCGACTTCTCATCCGGCTTCCTCCTGGATTTCGCTTTTAGGCTTATACCATTCGTTACGGTAGTTGTGGGCTACCGACCGGATGAGACCTCTCCTGTTCCATCGTCTACTTTCACAACATCCCGTTCTCCCTACACCGGAGGGTTCTTCACGGCTGCATTTCCAGGTTCTTCGCCGCTTCCATGGCCTTCACTATTGGCTCACAAGCTCGGCTCCCTCTTTTTCCCTTTCGGGCTAACATTTCGGTGCTGCAAGATTCACTTTATGTTGCGGGCTGTTGCTTCGCTCTCCTTTCTCAGGAGGTTACAACGCTTCGGCACACCTAGTCACCCAGATGCACCGGTTGCCTGCTACCTGGCGGCCTGACCCTTACCAGGACTGGACTTTCACCAGCAGGCAGACGATGACTTTTCAGGACACACGAGCCGGTGTTAGCCTGCGCCCCTTTTATTACTTCGCCTTTTTTCTTCAACCTCGTGAGAGGTTTCAAGCCAAAGACGAACAGGTTCACTAAGAACTCTGATTGCTTCATCGAGGCGCATATCCTTGTATTCATCGTGTGCGTCGCGCCACATTCTTACAGCGCGGCCTAGACGTCCCTGATTTCCGAATCTTTTTACGAGACGAAGACACGCTACACGATGTTCACTCCTTGGCAGAGGCAAGCGTCGGATAATATAGTCGGTTACTGTTTGATGGAAGGTGTAAGAGTTATTCACGGACTCATATAACACAAGACCGGAGTCGCATATCTGGTCTAGCCCTTTGTCAACCCATTCGTTATTTTCCTCATCCCCGCAAGCGGTCATCAAGTCGTCGTGGTCAAACCTGCCTCTGTGAAAGAGAGTCAAGTAAGGAAGTACCCGACGCCCTTCATTCCCTAACAAATCTACGCTGCCACCATATAGTTCATCCATTCGGTCTGTGAGTTCACCAGAGAGTGTTTCAATTAGCCTCCGCACACGAGACCAACCACGACGGCGGGTTGTTCCCACGATTATTTCGAGCATCTTGGGATGACCCTGAACTCGACTGACCACCCATTCGGCTTCGCGAAGTAGCCCTTCTAAGGTCGGCTCGTCTTGTGAAACGAGTATGTGTAAATATTTCGTGGCGTTTTCTTTATCAAGGCCAGTGCCAAGATGGATGTGACGTTCATCTGTTTTTTCTCCAAACATTTGCAATGGCGGGCGAAGAGTAATAATCGCTTTGCTTCCCCAACTTGGCGACATAGCACTTAGAAATCCACGCACTTGCCGTAACTCGTCAGGGGGCAAACTTTCAAGATTGTCAAAGACAACTAATGATTTATTTCCTTGAAGATACTTCAGGAGTGTGGCTTTCGAATCGCCCTCAGCGGGAGGGACGCCGAATGTCTGGAGCAGTTCTTTTACGGCGCGGTCAAACGAAAACCCTGCAAAGTCGCGTGCTGATATCCATGCTGCCCCACCGGCGAAACGTTTTATTGAACGATGTATAGCCTCTTGTACCAACGTACTCTTACCAATCCCGCCAAGGCCCGTGACCACAATTGCCCTGATACGCTTGTCTACAAGCACGTGCATTAGAGCGGTTAATTCTTCTGTGCGCCCCACAAATGTGGGTGGGCGTGGCACATTATTGACCTTACTGTAAATTGCAGTCGAGACTTTACCTTCAGTCTCGAATATACCTTTTATGAGTTCGAAAGCACTGCTAACCCCTCCGACTATGGCGATAACGCTGGTCAAAGCGGCAATGGCAAGCGCCGCAATTTTTGATGGCGAGTCATACGAGGCGGGAAATATTATGACGCTGACTATAACTGTAGCCAATGTCAATAGACCTATGGCCGCGATTATTGCCAAAAAGAGAGCAGGTCTAGAGAGAAGCGGTTTTTGCATGACAAATGAAGGCTTGATGAAACTGTGCTGATTGCAGGCTAACGGTGGGCTTCAGGCGCGGGGCGGGTGCTAGAGACTCGCTCGCGGGCAAGACTCGCCAGAATTACACGAACCTTCGCTGGGGCGCGGCGGTAGCCCCGTCGCCTGCAAGCCGGTGTTAGCCCGCTTTGGATAGATTCTCAGCAAATTATACTGGCTGTTAATTCTCAAAGACAGAGGCTCCGGTGATTGCCAAATCTTTTGCGACCCACTTTTGGGGGTCATAAGTTTGGTGCTAATTTGCAAAGTGGGCGATTTGCATACTTGTGCGTAATGACTGGCTCGAAGCTGCCTTGCCTTATAGATTGGCAGGGTACAGCATTATTTTTCATGTGCACTAGGTTTTTCGCGTTTCCTCTTTCTTATCCAATCTCTAAATGTCTTACCGTCTGACATAATATGCTTCATTATTTTCTTATCTTTTACCCAATCCTCCCATTTTCTTCCATCAGGCATAGTTGCATCCTCAAGCGACTCTAGACTTGCTAATTGCTCCATAGAAATCTGGCAGTTCGATAAATCAACACGATTAAATCTAGCTCCAGCTAAGTTCGTTACTCCGTGTTCCCGAAAAAATCCTCGCCTGTACCAACGTTCTCCAATGAAATCGACCTCGCGTAAATCAGCACTGAAAAAATCCGCGCATGTGAAATCTGTATTGTGGAGCACTGCACCAATGAATGTGGCATAATTGAAAATTGCATGTCTAAATGATGAGCCACTGATCATTGATTTTGTAAGATCGGCTTGGTGAAGTTCTACATAATCAAGATTCGCATGTTCCAGAATCATGTTTCTTAAGGCTCCATCCTTATGCCAACCATTATCAACAATTTCCCTCGCTGCTTTGAGTGCATCAGCATTATCTCTACTCCCAAGTTCACGAACCAGTCGAGCTTTTGATTCGTCACGTACGAGCATCCTACCAATCAGAGACTCCAATAAAAGGTATGTTAGTAGTGATCCACCTAACCCCGTACCGAGGTTTATTAAAAGGCTTGGCCAATCACCGTTCCTTAGGACACCAGCTAAGGTTGAAACTATTGCGGCAGATAGAATAATCAGAATAATGATGAGCCTGTACCACGTCGACCTTTTGGGCAATTCCCATTCCAGTAATTCCCATTTCAGCATGAAAAATGATCGCAATGCTCTAAGAATACGATTCAGCATATGTAGCCCTGTATATAGGCTAATAGACAGAAAAGAGACCTTAATGACTTGTCTTTCATGTGTGTTAAGCGAAATCTAGCACAAACTTATGGACAGGCGGTTGAATAGATTGAGTACCTACCACAAGAATAAGCGATTGGCGGGCTAACGGATTGGCTCAGCGGCAGCGGCGGGATTGGCGAGACTCTTTCTCAATTATGCGCCATCTCTGGCAAAACACGCCTGCGCGGAGCGGCGTAGCCGCTGTCCGCTGGAGCCGGTGTTGGGTGCGTTTTGATTTTAAAAAACCTATTGCTATCGTCCAAGTTCTTCTGCAATGAACTGAAGAAATGAGATTGAGTTTTGTGCCCGCGCCGGAGTTGGTCTGATTCTTTTATCGCGAGCGTCTTTTAACTCGCGCCCGGGATGAATCAGATTTCGCCATTGTCGTAACTGAGTCGCTCCTGTGCTCGCGTCGTCTGGTAAAAGATTCAAGCGTGTTGCAACAGTCACCATTTCGTGCAACTCCCAATCTTCGAGATTTGAACTGGGACGCCTGGGTAAAGTTGACGCAATAGCCAATGCAGCCGTCTGGTTTTGTAATAGGCAGTCCAATAGTAGCGTCTCGGCAATTGAGCCGCAGAGCACCATGCAGATTTTAGATGTCTTATCCACGCCTTGAGAACGGGCAACATTTAATTCGGCAACATCTCTTTGGAGAATTTCACGCAACTCATTGCTGGACACAAAAGTCAAGTCAAGAGTGATAGGTTCGATTGACTTGACTATTCGTTTTATAGTCGGAGCAGGGCTAATGGCTGATGCTGAATTTGGGCGAGGCGAGGATGCTCCCCTGATTGTTGCTAAATCTTCGGATGTTGCGTATTTTGCAATACCAATTCCATGCTCTGATGCAAGGGCGATTGCCGCAAGATGGCGGTCTAAATGTGTCTCCGTCATTTTACGCTCTATAAGTTCATAGACTCGGGTTTTACGAATGCCGAGTTCTTTCTGTAGTTTATCCAGTAGCGCTTGGTTGATTCTTGTCATCTGATTCGTCCGATGATTTCTTCTTGGAGCTTTTCTTAGTGGCTTTCAACTGAGACAGCCTGACAGAGACCGTTTCCGGCGTAGTTTGAAGTACGGCGGCAATGGCTCTTCTATCAAAACCCAATTCCAACAATATTGGCATTAAGTCCTGTTTATTCTTGCCCTTCAAATCGCCTGTATTAACTACAAGATAAGCCAGACAATTTGCTATTTGCTGAAGCGATTGGGCAGTTAACAGACTTTCAGCACTTGGGGGCGGCGCACTTTTCATTGTTGCCATCAGAAATCTCCTTTGCTCTAATTGACTGCGTGTTTTTTATAAACGCGCGTAACTATGTGATAAAGAAGCACCCAACGGTTAGGATGAGCGGCAAGACGGGTCTGACGAGTCTATTCTGAGTAGACGGGACACGTCTGCTCTGGATCTGGCTAAATAATTCATGAAGTCTTGGCCGCTCCATCCAGTGTTGAACGAACCGGTATGGAGTTTACGTTTTGATTATAGTACGAAAACACAAGAAGTTAGTGGTCTTGAGAGATGAAATAGGTTGCGGAAGGGAAATTCCATCCGTGCCAAGCGATAGTTGAGACGACAAAAGGGGTCGAATTCTCTAGCCAGGCGCAGTACAGCCTCCCCGCAGGCACGGGCTCGGTGAAAGAGTTGGATCAGGTTGCTGCGACTTGCCATCGGGTGAACACTCCGAGAAGTGATGATAATTGTGCTTGCCAGCCAGTCATGGGTGCCAATGTGCGCACCGGGACCATGATGCCTTTGCCACAGGTTGGACACAAGCGAGGGTTTGCTGTGCGCTCTAAAACCATCTTCAACCACTCGATCAATTTCAGCCGTACGATGATGGGGAGTTCAAAGGGCAATCCCAATGAATGGCGCGCTTGCTGGAGCTTGTTCCGGCAACTACCATGGTGCAAACCATAATGCCGGATGCGCACAAAGTGGCTCGGTAGTACGTGCATCAGGAAACGGCCGATGAATTCTTCTGCCGAGAGCGTCATTTGTTTCAATTTGCCATCATCACGGTTATCGTAATACTTGAAGGTCACCGTATCCCTTTCCATGGTCACGATGCGGTGGTTGCTGATGGCGATTCGAAACACGTAACGGCCCAGGTAATCCAGCAGCTTCTCCACCCCATATAGCGGAGCTTGGATGTATACCTCCCAATCCTTGCCCTCGGCTTCTGCCAGCATCGCGGCTGCATCCAACTCGCCATTCGCAGTGTCCAAATGTCCATCCTGCCACAGTTTGCGCACGCCTGCACAAAACGCCCGCTGAAAGTCTTTCGAGAGTAACTTTACCGGAAACAGATACTTCCGTTTGGCTGCCTGCCAGCGGTAGCCACCCGGCGTGCTCACCAAGGCACCACCAGTGACAATGAAGTGAACGTGGAGGTGTTGCTGCATCGTTTGACCCCAGGTGTGCAAAATCAGTGTAAAGCCTATTTCGCCTCCCAGATATTTCTGTCCATATTCCTTCAGCTTTTGCGCCGCAGTCTGGATCAAGAGCGTATACAGCGCTTCCTGATTGCGCCACACCAGCCGGTTGAAAACATGATCAATGGTAAAGACAACATGGTAATAATGAATTGGCAAAAGCCACACCTTTTGGGCTTCCAGCCACTGCGCCTTCTCGAAACTCCCGCATTTGGGGCAATGGCGGTTCTTGCACGATTTGAAACTGAAATCCCAACGACCGCATCCGGTACAGACCTTCAGCAGGCCGCCCAGGGCCGGGGTGCGACAATTCATGATCGCCCGCACGGCCCGGCTCTGCTCATACGAAAGCTTATGCCTTCGCCGATAGGCTGGCAGGTACTTCCGCAGAATATCAGCCAACTCGTAGGGCGGTCGCTCAGGCTTGGCTTTGTGCGCAGCACCCTTCGACAGGCTCAGGGCAGCGCCTACTCGGCAGGAGGCAGTCGTTCCTAACGGGTCAATATTTGGCGGCAACTGTACTTCGTCTCCTGCTCTTCCACATTGATGCGCTTGACGGCCGCCAGGTTGACTGGGATGCCATTGCGTTGGCAGGCCTCCACCAGCCGCTGCGCACTTTGCCCGTCCAGGTGTATATCCCCCACGTCATGAAAAATCACGCTCAGTACCCCAGCCAGGTGTAACGCGCCTGCCTGGTGCACGTCCTTTTCCCGACCGTAACGCCTGGCTGCTTGCCGCGCCCTGGCTGCCGATGCAAAGGCAGGATCCATCTGCGTTCCCGGCGGACCTATCACGCAATAGTTCTTATCCACAATATGGTAGCCGATGATGGGATTGAACTTGACCTTCATCTTCCCTCTCGATATTAGAACAAAGGTTCGTTCAACGGCAAGCGTTAGTGGCAGGCGGGGGAATTGGCAGGGAAAAGACAAAGCGTGAGAAAACCCAAAGGGGCTGAATCCCTTCGGGCGGGGGCAACGCCCCCCCGCCTGTCCACTGCACGCAATGTTGGGCTGTTACATGATTGCACGCACTTCAGTCAAAATCTTTGAAACCTTGCTTTTGGGAGTCTTTAATATATTTGCTAATTCAGTCTCATCAAGCGATGCAAGTTTTACCAAAGAGTCAATACCATTAGACTGTAGACGTTCTAAAAAAATTTTTCCAAGTCCTTTTACATCAGAAATAGCAATAGGAGCGTGTGAAAGATTATTTATCCGTTCTTGCGATTTCAATTTTTGCAATTTATCTACTTTGCCCGTTTGAATATATAAAGAAATCAATTCCTTTTTAGCGTTGCTATCATCTAGACCAACTGAAATCTCTTCCAGTAAATCTATTGCCCTTTCATTCCAGATATTATTGCCTGTCAATTTTTCCAAATCCCTGTAGTTTTGCAAAAGCGTATGCCAAATCTTTTTTGCGGAAAATTTATTTCTTGCCATTTCTAAAACCGCAACACTTTTCTCAAACATAAATTGCGCTATTTTTCTAAAGCCCACCATTTTTTGATTTGCATAAGTCTCCCCTTGTTTTAATAACAAACTAGCATAATCTTCAAACTGTTCTAAAATTGATTCGTCTAGGTCGCCTTCTGTTGAATTTTTTAATAGCGAAACTACTTGACGATATTTGCGAGATGTATCAAGAAACTCAGTGTCTTTTTTTACTTTTTCAACAAATCTAGGTGCGGGGGAAAGCAGGTTTGCTAATGTATGAAACTCTAAAGATAACTCCCATTCTCCAAGCCCAAAGTAGGCGTCCCCCAATCCATCATATGTAAAAGCACCTTTGTGCCCTAGTTTTATGGCATTTTCAAAGAAAGATATGGCTTTATAAAAATCTCCCAGAGACCAATATGCCACACCTATTTCATGATATAAATTTGCGTCATTAGCGTTCTTGTGTAAAGCCTTTTCTAACAAAACAACTGCATTGTCGTATATTCCTGAGCGAAGAAGATTTACCCCCATGCTTTTTAGAAACTCAAAATTTTCCATTTCAGGAATAAAAACAGAGTTTGTCTGTTGGTTGAAGTATTTTTCTTTGGATAAATTTTCTAAATCCTGTAAATGTTTTGCCGATGGTGCAAGAGATAGGGCTTTATTTAACTCTCTCTGCCCATCTCGTATTCGCCATTTTTGCATAAAATAAATTGCTTGTAAAAAGTGTTTTTCTGCTTGGATTAGTTGTTCTATTGAGAAAGGGAATAAAGCACTTAATAATTCCTTGATGGATACGTATCTTTGTTCTGGCTCAATTGCGGTACATTTCTTGATAATATCTGCCAAATGTTCGGATGCATTAGGATTTATGCTCCTGATGTCAGGTAAAGGCACTTTGAATTCTTCGGGTTTTCTTTTAGTTATGATATGGAAAAAAGTTGTACCAATGCCATAAATATCTGCTCTTTGATCTACGGGTTTGCTTTGCATTTGCTCAGGTGGTGCATAACCTGGCGTTCCGTATCCACCAATGATAAGTGGTTCTAAAGAATTGTAGAAACGGGCAACTCCAAAGTCAATCATTACAATGTTACCTGCGGATGTCAACATAATATTGTCAGGCTTGATGTCTAGGATAAGAACAGGAATAGGTAAATTGTGCAAGTAATCTATCACATAACAAGTTTGTGCCAGCCAAGCAATAATTCGCGACTCTGGTAAAAATTCATTTTGGGGGTAGAGATAAATTAAATCAAACAAAGTACGCCCATCTATAAAATCCATTACTAAGTATCTTTGATTGTTCTCCGTAAAATAATCAAATACACGAGGCAACGATGGGTGCGAAACTACACCGAGTATTTTTATTAAATTTGAAACTTCATTTTCTTGCCACAACTGTTTAATCGCCCAAGTTTTTCCCACAATTTTTAAGTCGGACGCTAGATAGATGCTACTGTTTTGTAGTTGCGCTATTCTTTGATTAATGACATATCTTCCTGCCAAGATTTGTCCAATACACAGGTTCTCTGAGCGTTCTATCATGAAACACCACCTGGGTTTTTAAGTTCTTTTATCTTTGAATTCGTAAATCCCAAAACTCTATATCGTCAGTGTTGTATCTTCCATATTCAAGCCCCCTATAATCTGCGCCTGAAATAATCATTATGGAATTATCCCCCACTTCTAAAATAGATTGAGCATTAGTGATTGGTATTTCAAGGTTAAAGGGTTCGTCCATTTCTCTAGGACTATAATTGTTTAAGTAGTCAATAAACTTGCCATTGATATATATTGATACAGGTGATGTGTTGATGTCAGGATCAACGTGAACGGCTGTAAGCAGCAATTTCATCTCATTGGTAACCCGACAGAGGTGAAAACTTTTTACAAACGGGTTTAATTGCGGAGGCGAATGCTTAAATATGAATAATTCGACATCGCCAATGTGATAGGGTTCTTTATGGATGATTGTTGTTTCGTGAGGAATAAAATAATGAGTCCAGCAAACAATTGTTGAAGGGTCTGTTAAACTGGCGATTACTGATAATATAACGGTGTATATCAAAAGCGCTATTAACTCTTTGTTGAAATCTTTTAGTTTTTCTTTAATCGTTACATAGAGGTCATACCAAATTGGCTTTTTTACTGACGCGGGCTTTGTTGTATTTGGTTTACTACTGTTCGATGAAGAGCGGGTTGGAGGCATGGTTAACTTTCTCCTTTGATAACTTGAAAGCCGCTTTGCCTAAGATGCCAGTAGGGGATTATTTCAGTTTTATCGTCTTTCAATACACCTTCTATACTTAATAAACCTAAATTTTTAATAACAATAATAGTGGGGCGAGTGCTATCAAATGACTTAATTCGGATTTTCATTCCAGGAAATATTCTGAATTGATTTACGAATAGAATGTTTGAAATTACATCCCCAATAACTCCTGTTAGTAGCAAACCTACGATAACAATAAGCGCAAGCCAGCCAACAACTGTTAAGATAAATTGAATTGGCAATCCCTGAAAATACAAAAACAAACTAGCCCCTGCAATGCGTAATAAATTTACAATTAATAGTTCGATAAAAGTTTTTATCGGCTGACTAAGTTCGACTATGTTTCCAGCAAAGGAAATTAAAAATTTTGCAAGTCTAATCAGCAAAGCAGTTGGTACGAATACAACCGCCAGAATAATCATTAAGTTTAGTAAGGGTAACATTTTGTTCTCTTAAGTTTTATATAAATTCGCTTACTGGTAGTCTAACGACACTTCCGCAAACGTTAAATATACCATCTTTTGTGAAGATAACCGTGTCAAAGGGTGCTGCAATGTCATTACATAAGGATGCTGCAAATAAATTAAACGCATTTACTAAAGATGCTATTCCTAACATTCCGCTCTTTCGGATAGAAAGAGAAGATTCAGACTCGTACATTGTAAGAAATAATGAATTTATTAGCGTTTCAGGAAATATTACCGCTCCTGATGCGTTGTGCCTAATCTGCCCATTTTCGATAATATCAAGGATTACATCATCTTTTGTTTTGCTGAAAACATAAACCCGACTGTCAGTAAGTTCCTTTGCGTTTCGGTGAATTTCATTCAATGCGTTATTTTTCGATAGTTTTTTGCTTGCTATTTTGTTGAAAACAGGAAAGTATGAGTTCCAATTGCCTAGCCCTACTACAAGAATATCGTCATGGACAAGGAATTGCTTTCTTGTAATGCCAGTGACTTTGCCAATTATCTTGCCTGAAGTATCTGACGCATATTTAATCACAATACTATCAGTAGATATGACAAAGCCTTGTGAACCCTGTACTGCTACTATACTTGACATGGCAATATTATAACTTCTCTAGGAAATTCCAAACAGCCCAACAAGGGATATGCGGACGGCCTAATGGCTTA
>PNNU01000073.1 GCA_013824385.1 Anaerolinea sp. | reverse complement strand
TGCTTCACTCCACTCTTTCTTAAGTCCATCCAAAGCGGGCGTAATCACCAGCACCATCAGAGGAAACTGGAAAAACATATAGGTGAGTGATAATCCCCAGAAACTGTAAAGGCTGAATCCCTGATCGTAGAGGTTCAAACCAAAAATATTTTTTAATAATAAAGTGACCAGGCCGGTGCGTCCAAGGGTTGCGATGAACGCAAACGCTAACGGAACACCCGCAAAATTCGAGGCGACGCCAGAAAATGTCAATAAGCTTGTGCGAACCGAACGCGGAAGTTTTCCAACTGTGATCGCATAAGCCATCAAAAAACCCAGCAGACCGCCGCCAACAGCTGTGGCCAGGCTGATTTTTATGGTGACCCAATAAGCGTTGAGGATGGAAGGATCCATCAAACTGACAAAATTCATAAGCGTCAGTTTGCCAGCATTATCACGAAAAGCACCTATTAACAAGGTGACAGATGGCAAGACGATGAAAAGAAAAGCAAAAATGAAAAAGGGTACAACGCCAAGCCATTTGCCCAATCGTAAAGGTGCGGGACGCGCTTTTGGCGCGTCCCGTTTTTCGATTTGAGTAGAGTTTTGTTTACTTAACATCTGCACCAACAACAGACATCCACTGATCGCCAATGACCTGTTTGGCAGCGTTGATCTGGTCAATGCTCGGGAAGGCGATGGGGCCGTCGAACGTCGGGAGTTTGGCCGAGATATCAGCAGGGATCACACCACGTTTTTGCATATCAGCATAGCGGATCGGGTGGCAGTAGCCTTTAAGCCATACATTTTGACCTTCGTCGCTGTATAAATATTCCATCCATAACTTTGCGGCATTGGGATGGGGTGCATAAGCTGAAATAGCCTGGATGTAAATGCCAGCGATGGTTCCGCTCTTGGGATAGACCACTGCAATGTTCGGGTTGCCGGCAAGGGTATCTTTGTCAGCGAGGGCGCTATAGTCCCACCGTAAGATAATGGGGGTTTCGCCTTTTGCAACGGTTGATTGCTTGGCGATCACAGGTACGAAGTTGCCGGCGTCATTAACTTGTTTGAAGAAATCAAGACCAGCTTGAACATCATCCAGTGAACCACCGTTGTAGAGAGCGGCTGCATAAACAGACATTTGAGCCTGGGCGGAAGCACGAGGATCACCTGCCAGGGCAAAGAGACCTTTATATTCGGGTTTCAACAGGTCAGCCCAATCGGTCGGGACATTCGTGACGGAATCACTATTTACTTCAAAAGCCAAAACGCCGTAATAATCACCGTACCAATATCCATCAGGATCTTTTGAGTCAGCGGGAATGGAATCCCAGGTGGCTACTTTGTAAGGTTGGACCAATTTATCGGCGATTAATTGAGGTCCGAAACCATAGCCCACGTCAATTACATCCGGAGCCTGAGGACCCTTGTTGTCTTTGTTGGCAACAATGGCCTGGATTTCATCAGCAGATCCACCATCCGGATTGAGCTCATTGATTGTGATGCCATATTTTGTTGAGAATGCTGTCAGTGCTTCACCATAATTACACCAGTCATGCGGCAGTGCAATAACGGTCAGGTTGCCTTCTGCTTTAGCAGCTTTTTCCAGGTCAGTTCCACCACCTGTTGTTGCTGCAGTGCCGCAGGAAGCCAATAGCATTGTCATGATGACAATCAACGATAGAACGTAGAACAATTTTTTACTGCGCATCTCATTCTCCTTTTGTAAAATAAAAAAATCAGTTAAGCATCTGCCCAACTGAAATTTACTACACCTATTTATTGTTTTATTCGATTTATATTTTGAGGCACAGTCCCCGACAAGGAAAAACTTGTTCCATCATTTGTTTTTTGTTGATATTCCAACAAATAAGTCATATCCATCCTCTATGATGATGATAATTATACACAATTATTCAAGTGTGTGTGTATTAAAGGATTAACCCGTTGTTAACGATTCTTTATCGTTGACTCTAAGAGCTTATAAATAAAAAATAAATTTAAATTCATCAAGAAATACCTGCTGATGCACTACAATTGGATTATATTAATGGCTTTCTTTATCCTCTACCGAGTTTGGAGGAAGTTAATTGATACTCATTATCTGCTTCTGGAGACATTCATGCCGCCGATCACAAAAGAAACTGCTCTTGAATATCATAAAATGAACGGAGTGCCCGGCAAAATCTCAATTACCCCAACAAAACCGCTGGACACTCAAACCGATCTTGGTCTGGCATATACCCCCGGTGTTGCTTATCCGGTTCTTGAGATTGCCAGAGATCCCAATCTCGCCTATGAGTACACCGATAAAGGTAACCTGGTGGCAGTCATCACCAATGGCACGGCCATCCTCGGATTGGGTGATCGCGGAGCCCTGGCCAGCAAACCAGTGATGGAGGGTAAGGCAGTTTTGTTTAAGAAATTCGCCGATCTTGACGCCATTGATATTGAAGTGGATACGCATGACCCTGAAAGAATGATTTCAGTGGTTGAAGCCATCGGGCAATCCTTTGGGGGCATCAACCTTGAAGACATAAAATCACCTGAATGCTTTCATATTGAAAAAGTCCTTCAATCCAGATTGGATATTCCCGTTTTTCACGACGATCAACACGGTACAGCCATCATCCTTGGCGCAGCGTTGATAAATGCGCTGGAGATCAGCAATAAGAAGATTGATGAAATTAAGATCGTTTTTTCAGGCGCTGGTGCTGCTGCGATCGCTTCTGCCCGACATTTTGTCAAAATTGGTGTACCAAAAGAACACATCTGGATGACCGATGTTAAGGGGCTGGTTTACAACGGCAGAATAGATGAAATGTTCCCTGAAAAGGAATTCTTTGCAATGGGCGATCAGCCAGCCTCACTTTCTGAAGTGCTTGAAGGTGCGGATATGCTGGTTGGTTTATCAGTTGCCAATATAGTCACACCTGAAATGTTGAAACGAATGCGTCAGGCACCAGTGCTCTTTGCCATGGCAAATCCTGATCCTGAGATCAATTTTGAACTGGCGAAAGCCGCCCGCCCGGATGCCATGATCGGCACAGGGCGCTCAGATTACCCCAACCAGGTCAATAACGTTTTGGGATTCCCCTTTATATTCCGCGGCGCTCTGGATGTGCGCGCCAGCGCGATCAATGACCAGATGAAAATTGCGGCCAGCAATGCCCTTTCCGCTTTGGCAAAAGAGCCGGTTCCTGCAGCTATTTTAGAAGCATACGGACTAACCCATCTGGAATTTGGTCCGGATTATATTGTTCCAAAACCGCTGGATAACCGCGTTTGTTTATGGGAAGCCCCAGCGGTTGCAAAAGCTGCCATGGATAGCGGTGTTTCTCGTATCACAATTGATCTCAATAAGTACGAACAGCAACTAAAAGACAGGCTTAAGATAGATTAGAGGGATTATGCGAGACTACACACAAGAACTGCTTGAATTGGTTCGCCGCACCTCAACTGATCTTCCTAACCAGGTTGAAGAACGGCTAAAGACTGCATTAGCAAACGAGGAACCCGGTTCCGCAGCTCAGGCCGCACTTGAGACAATCCTCAAGAACGTGGCGATGACCCGCAAAAATTCAACCCCTATTTGCCAGGATACCGGCACGCCGATTTTTTTCGTGCAATCCCCTGCTTCGATTGACAAGGACGAACTGACGCGGCAGATTCGGGCTGCGATTGAATTGGCAACAAAGCAATCCTATTTACGGCCAAATGCAGTACATGCTCTTACAGGCGAGAATACAGGCAACAACCTTGGCGATCAATACTATCCATCCATACATTTTCAACCTTCCGAAACTGGCGAAATAAGCATTGATCTGATCCTCAAAGGCGGCGGATGCGAAAATGTAGGGGCGCAGTATTCCCTGCCAAATGATGATTTGAATGCCGGCCGCGATCTCGATGGTGTCAGAAAAGCTGCTCTGGATGCCGTCTTCCGCGCTCAAGGGGAAGGCTGCTCCCCCGGTTTTCTCGGCATCGCCATCGGCGGCGACCGAGGAACAGGGTACGCGGCATCCAAAGAGGTGCTTCTACGCGCACCAGATGACACAAACCAGGATGCCGATCTGGATCAATTGGAAAACAGAATTACATCAGAAGCAAATGAACTGGGTATTGGACCCATGGGGTTTGGCGGCAAAGCCACCGTGCTGGGCACAAAGATTGCTTCCACTTACCGTCTACCGGCTTCTTATTTTGTCACCATTTCATACATGTGTTGGGCATACCGGCATCACAAGCTCGTCATCAAAGGTGATGAAATCGTTTACGAATAGATCGGAGAATCCATGGCAAAACACCTGAACATTCCCATAAGCGTAGATGAAATTGAAGACCTGAAAGTCGGTGAATCAATCTTTCTTTCTGGCATCATGATCACCGGCAGAGATGCCGTCCATAAATGGATTCACGATACCTTTATCAGCAAAATCTCACCAGCAACCCCGGAAGATTTGGAGATTCTGAAGCAACTAAAACCAATTCTGGAGGGCGGCTTGATATATCACTGCGGCCCCGTGGTTTCAGGTCTGGACACAAAACAATATCGTTTTGTCGCCGCCGGCCCGACCACCAGCATCCGTGAAGAGCCTTATCAAGGAGATGTGATTAAATTCTTTAATCTTCGAGGAGTAATTGGAAAAGGCGGCATGGGATCAAAAACCCTTAAAGCCTGCCATGAGGCACCCGCGGCTTATTTCCATGCCATTGGGGGCGCCGCGGCTTTGATAACTGAATGTGTAACTGAAGTGATTGGCGTTCACAAGTTGGATTTCGGGGTTCCAGAGGCGATTTGGGTTATCAAAGTCAAAGAAATGCCAGTTATCGTCACTATGGATGTACATAACAACAGCCTTCACACTTCCGTACGCGATCAATCAAGAACCGAGCTTGAGCGTTTATTGGTTTAGCGGGTGTTTTGTTACCCAAAATTTTTTTACTCCCATAAGAAAGATCGTCATCTGGCCAGGTTGATTTATAATATCTTGATTATTAAATTATAAAGCGTTCTAACATGGCAATAATCCATCCATAAATACTGAAGGTGTAAAAGAATGTTGCTCCCATTTAGATTGGCCCCAATATATAAAGATTATGTCTGGGGGGGAAAGAAGCTGCGACCCCAGGCAGATATTACCGCCGAAGCCTGGGTCGTTTATGAACAAGATGTGGTGTTGGACGGTCCTCATACAGGTCAGACCCTGGCAGAAGTAGTTGAACTTGAAGGTGCCGCTTTATTGGGATCCAGAATTGTGAAACAATCAGGCAGACGTTTCCCTTTGCTGATCAAGCTCCTGGATTGTGCTGAGTGGCTCTCTTTGCAAGTTCACCCGAACAACGCCCAGGCTAAAAGGCTTGCAGGTCAGAATGAATATGGCAAAACAGAAGCCTGGTACGTGATCGATACCGAAAATGATGCGCAGTTGATTAGCGGTTTTAAACCCAATGTGACTTGCCCGGATATTCAAAAAGCTGCAGGAAAAAAAGAATTATTAGACCTGGTGGAATTCCGCTCAGTAAAAGCTGGAGATTCCATCTTAATCGTGCCAGGCACAATCCATGCTCTTGGACCTGGATTGTTGATCTATGAGGTGCAGCAAAACTCGGATATCACCTACCGTGCCTACGATTGGGATCGTCCCGCGGACGGTGCCAGGAAACTACACATAAATGAATCCATAGAAGTGCTGAACCCAAATCAAAAAGGTGAGGTAAAACGCTTTGATGATACGGTTTTGTCCACTCCAATTAAGACACTGGCCGTTAGTGAATTTTTCTCATTAACTATGCTGCATGGCAAAAATAGTAATGTAAAGGTAAATACCATGGGTGAATCCTTTGCTGCCATCACTTCGATAAATAAAGAAATCACAATTAATGGAGGCGAGTGGGCTTTCAAGCTTAACCCGTTGGAGACTCTCTTCATCCCCGCCGAGTGCCCTCCCTTTGAGGTTGAGTTTATGGATGAAGGAAATGCACTCCTCGCGCGCTGTTAAATTTTATCAAACAAAACCAATCTTAATGACTTTATCATCATAAGAACGACCTCCACATAATGAAGAGGTCGTTCTATTTATTTAAGAATAATTTGTGATAACTCAGTATTTATTAGTTAACAGAATCGTTTAGCGAAGTAAGGGCATGCTTGGACTCTCGACCAGCCATCCATGCCAGCATGCCGCCCACGATAAACAAGATGAAATTCAAGATAAAGGGCAGCGCTTTGTTCACCGCGGACATAGACCCCGCGATCCAGCCAAAGGGGGTAGTGATAACAATCACGGCCACATACAATATGGATTGAATGCGCGCCCGTTCTTCGGCATCAATGGTCAGCACAATCAATTGATCGACCAACGGATTTACAGTGGCCAGACAGCAGCCTTCAATCACGATGCTGATAATGAGCAAGGTATAACCGTTCACCGGTGTTAAGATCAACAAAAGTTGGCTCAAGGCAAATCCCAAAAAGCCAACAACCAGGGGAACCTTATAGTGGAATTTCTTCAAACGCGGTGAGACCACAAAATAAAAGAACAACATAATCAATGAATGGATTAATGCGAAAATCGAGATGTTGTAGACTGCGATTTTGATCTTTTCAGTCACGATTACAGACCAAAAAGTACCATTGATCATTAAGCAGATGCTCAAGATCAGCATGATGCCCGCAGTATAAAGCGTTTTAGGGGTATGCAAGACTTGCTTCAATATCTTTCCATACCCTCCCATACCAGTAAAAATGCTCTTGCCTTTCATCTCTTGCATGCGAACAAGTCCCTGCCTGGTCTCGCTGGTCAAACGATACGTGATGAACGCTTTTAGAGTGAAACAGACAGCAGCAAAGATATATAGAATCCGCATGGTCGGGATCAGGGTTAATGATTTGATCAACAATCCTGCGATGGGGGCGAAAAACGCCGAGAGCAGCCCGGCAATATAAACCCAGGAGAAAACATCAATCAGCTGGTCAGGATCGGTATCTTCCACTGCCAGGCACATCCAGGAGTTCTGAGGTATCCTGATAAAGCTGCTGAAAATGGCCGCTCCGAGGAAATACCAGAAGTTTTGTGCCGCTGCCGAAATGAGCGCCGGGATAACATACGATACAAGGTCAAAGATCAGTGTGGCCTTGCGGCGGCCAAGCTTGTCGGTGATCGTTCCACTGAATATCGCCAGAATGAGCTGAAAAGCCCAACTCACACTGACAGTCAGCCCAATTTGCGCATCGGTTACTCCCAATGCCAGCATAAAAACGGAAACATAAGGCGCGTATAAATTGACCGGGATGGCATTCAAGGGCTCTGGATACACGCAGCCGCGTGCGTTGCCCTTGAAATTGACCAAGGAATGGAACAATGGATGAGTCTTCATAATGTTATCCTTTGGCGCACAGGGTGCATGTGAAATCATCCCCCATCCAATATGCAGATAGGGGATGAAATTATATAAATTATTGAATGTTTAGAATTGTGTTCGAAACCTTTGCAGAAAGGTGAATCTTGATCTCCCTTGACCCTTCATCCCACGCCCAACCAAAATTTGATGGCGTACCAGTCTGATCGATCCTTCTTGGCAGCAGCTCTCCATCAACTAACACAGTTTTGGGTTGGTCCGCGACAATCACTAAATGCAAATCGATCGGGGAGGGTGAAATTTTCAGCATTATTTCAGATGAGTCAATTCTTGATGTCGCCTCAAGTGAAATAGATTTGGAATCTGCCAACCCAATTTGTTTGGTGCATTTCCCGGCGCCAGGATACACGATCAAGGTCAGGTCATCCACATGATCACATGAGTTGCCAACCGGGGTACATAGCTCACCAGTGTGATTGAGATTAAGAGGTAAGATACTGCCCTGTTTCTGGTACACAGGAATACGATCCACGGGAACATTGACAATGAGTTCAACTGGTCCTTGCATAATCTGGTCAGACCAGACATCGCGCCAATTTCCCTCGGGCAGGTAGACCGGTAAATCTTCGATTCCCTCTCTGGTTACAGGCGCCACAAGAAGGTCCTCACCAAAGAAATATTGGTTGGGATAGTCGCGGCACTTCCCATCATTGGAATAAACCAGCCCCATGATCTTCATTAAGGGCAGCCCTGTTTCGCTGCTCAATCTTACTTGATCAAGCACATAAGGAAGAAGGTTCATACGCAGATTTGCAAACTTGCGGAAGACAGGCACTACACGTGTATCGCCGGTTTGTTTCTGCATGTTCCAGGGAGTGCGGTCACGGCTGGTACGTTCTGAATGGTTTACATCCGAATGGTACTGCATGATCGGGCAAAAGACTGAAAAAGCCGCAGCCCGCAGGTAAAGCTCACTGGTTGGAATCGGTCCAGCAAAACCAGCGATGTCCCAGCCGACAAACGGCAGTCCGCTGATACCCACGTTGAGCAAGGCTTGCAGGGTGGCTCTGAATGCGTCCCAGGTGGAATTTTCATCCCCGGCCCAATGGCACGGATAGTTCTGCGAACCGGTGTAACCTGCCCTGCTGAAGAGCACGAAATCATTACCGCGCAGTTTCTGCATAAAGCGGTCGTAGGCAGATTCATAATCCACGGGGTATTCATTGATGGCATCCGTGCCGCGTTTTCCGTTGAAGAAGCATGTATCAGGGTCCCAGACGTGCTCGCCGCCGTCAGACTTCCATCCATCCACCCCAAGTTCCTTGACAATGTATTCCCGTTTGGAGAACCACCATTCTGCGGCCTCAGGGTTGGTAAAATCGAGTACAAGACTGTTTTGGAACCAGGGCATGTGTTGTTCGATGCGATGCGGTCTGCCGTCCGCTTTTTTGACCACGTAGCCATGTTCTATAGCGTAAGCCTGATCTGCCAGATTCAAGGCGTCTTCAAAATGCTCATGCGCCCCTTTGAATTTTATGGTCGGATTTTGCCACAATACAAGCCGCACATCATTCTTGTGGAGTTCATCGACCATGGATTTCAAATCTGGCCATCGGCTATCTTTGGCAAATTTGTAATCTTCAAGCTTGCACGGCTCGGATGAGGGTTTTATTTTGTATTGGGCGTCATTCCAGATGTAGAAATTGATCTCATCACTCCATGCTTCGATCACCAAGACACTTGCAGGGATTTGCAGTTTTTGCGTCTCATGAAATTGAGAAAGCACTTCATTCTGACTATTCCAGTCGTTGCTGCTCATCCACGGACCGAATACCCAGGCAGGCGGCACTTTTGGTTTGCCAGTAGCCAGCGTAAAGGTTTTGACATTCTCGTAAGGTTTTTCCTGAAGGAACCAGGTGATATCCATATGCTCATCGTCTTCAGCCCGGCCTTCGATGTACCATGTATCGGGGCTGGCAGCTGCCAGGTCAAACTGCACCTGGCGAGAGGTCTTCAACCACATACCGTATCCGCGTGAAGATACAAAGAACGGAATGGGAATATATGAACGTTTGCCCTGGCTGGTATATTGACCGTAGACATAATTGTCGAGGTGGTTGCCTCGTTGATCGAGAGCATTGAAGCGTTCGCCAAAACCGTAGAATGCTTCATCAGTCGGACTTTCAAATTCAAGATGATATTCCAACACGCGTCCGGATTGATCAACCAACACCTTGAACGGCTGTTTGGTTTTTATCAACATCCCGTCAGAAGCGCGTTTGAGTTCAAAAGTAAAAGGGTTTTCATGCAAAGTAATCTGCAGGTCTTTCCAATCAACAGAATAGCTGGAATCCACTTTGGATTTTGTCTTAACCGCCTCTCGATGGGTAGACAATTTGAAAGTCAAATTACCTTCTGCCTCAAGAGCGATGTTGATGATGAGTGACAAACCCTGGCGTTGGGTAGCCAACTGCAATTCGAGTTGATCCTTGGT
The DNA here is from genome assembly GCA_013824385.1 of Anaerolinea sp. Next base: position 1,149 of record PNNU01000073.1, on the reverse strand, counting down.
TGGGGTTACCTTCGCCAACGAGGTGACATCCACCCAGGTGTTCACATGGAAGGAATAATCTCCTTCCTTGATCGTTTGGTTTCCACTCTTGGCGCAGAAATGGTAGTTGATTACTTCGCCGCCCTTGAAAGCCGGGAGCACCGCCTGCCAATGGACAAGTGTTTCGGCGGTTGAGGTCTTTACAGCATCCACGCGATGGAGTTGTGAACTTCCCGTTTCATTCCACTCGCACAACAAGAATTCAAATGCCGAAGCTAATTCGGTTTCAATATTTAACGCTACCGGTGTGCCGCTAAAGGGGTCGCGCGGCGACCTTTCATAGGGCAGTGGAATATAAGGATGCATCTCTCCATAAGGATCATGCCGCAAAAGGATTGCATTCTTGGTAACACTATTGGTCATGACAATTTTCCTTGATTGATCGCATTGACTAAAATCACGTACATGGCATGCGACCAGGTGAGTGGCTTGGCGATAGGCCCCCATTTTTTGACCCAGGGAGCGTAATGTTCGGGATAAAGCGTGTGCTCACTGACTTGCTCGGCAAGCCAGCCGTTTTCGTCTCTTTGCGATTCAATCCATTCACAAAGCACCTGCGCTTTATCCAATTGGTTCACGGAAGTGTAATACCAACCCAACCAGGCAGATAAAAGGATCCATTCACCACCGCCGTAGTACACATCGGCATTGTAACGATAGACACCTCCACCGGTACGGTGCAGATCCTCTTCAATGGTCTTGATTGTGGATAAAGCTATCGGGTCCTGAGGGGATAACATCTGATAAGGCATTGAAACCCCGAGCAAACTGGCATCCACGCCGTCATTGCCAATCAAACGCGATACAGAATCCACACCAGGAGGGCAGAAATATTTGACCAGTCGTCCATTCTTGACCGCGGAATCCAGAATTAACCTGCGGACGTCCTCTGCCAAAGCATTCACCGGACTATTTTTCAAGTCCAATTTGCCAGAATCAATCATTTCTCCTGCGGCATGAAAACCGGCAAAAACAGTTGAGAGTGAATAAGTATGCAAGTATTCAGGGTGTTCTTCCCAGCAATCGTAATTGGGGAGCTTCCAAACCAACTCGAGATAGCGGAGCGTAATCTCAATCGGTTCTTTGAGGTTTTGAAGGATGTCATAATTT
>PNNU01000072.1 GCA_013824385.1 Anaerolinea sp. | reverse complement strand
TATTGAGTGCCTTTCAAAAAATCTATACAGAACTATCCAACCCAGCCAAAAAACCGATCAACTGGGCCGTCACCGGCAGCCTCGGCATGGTACTGCACGGCATGCAAATGGATATTCACGATATTGATATCCAAACTGATAAAGAGGGGGTTTATGAGATTGAAAGGCGGCTGGTCAATTCTCTGGTGAAACTCGTTCATTTTAAAGCCTCTGAACGCATCCGCTCCTATTTTGGGATATTTGAGATCAACGGCATCAAGATTGAAATCATGGGAGACATGCAGCACCTGATAGCCGACCAAAAATGGGACGAACCCGTCAAGATTGAAACCAGTCGAGATTGGGTGGATTATGCAGATATTCATATTCCTGTGATCTCTCTCGAACATGAGTTGGAAGCCTACCAGTTAATGGGGCGCACTGAAAAAGCAGAAATGATCAAGAATTTCTTGCTGAAAAAGTAGTAGTGCGTGTTGGGTAGACCCCCGCGGATTTCAAATCCGCGGGGGTCTGCTCTTGAATTTCGGGAGTTTGGTTTTATAACTCCCGAAATTTGCTCTAAACCGTTTGATTTTGCGACGGCTTGATTCTTTTTCAAAAATATCTATAATCAATAATAATTTGGGGAAAACAGTAACACCTTTACAGGTAATCATTCAATGGATGAACATCTTCAGGAGGGTATTATGATTTCAAGTTTGGTTATGATTCTTGTTTTCGCCTTCATCGGCTGGCTGCTCTTGCGCGGCGCAAAAAACCACCTAAAAATTGGTGGGCTTGGCTGCTGGTAATCCTCGCCACAATAGCGGCGGGCTACATCGGCACCAGTTCAATACTGTTTGGATTCCCCGGGTTCGAGGTCCATCTCAACGACTGCTTGCAGGGACTCGGCTTTGGTTACATTGCCGGTTTTGTGATAAAGAAGAAATAAATTTCAATTCCAGGGTTTTGGATTAGAACTCCCGGAATCTGCCCTTAAACTTGGACTTTACTTTTTTTTGTAGCAGCGGAAGTCTATTATTACTTGGAATTCATTATAATTGTGTAGAATCATCATTATTTATCTAATCAAGGAGCCTCATTATGACCCATCCCCTCGTGGACCAACTGCGTTTCACCCGCAGCGAATTTAAGCGCTGTCTCAAGGGACTATCCGCTGAAGACGCCGCCAAGCGCTTCATGCCTATGAACTGCATCGCCTGGAATGTCGGCCACCTCGCCTGGCACGAACAGCGTTACTTTGTCACCTTTGGCCAGGGCGAAATTCTGATGCCCGAACTCAATGAGCTTTTTGCCTACGGCGCCCCGGCCAGCACCCCCAACCTGGACGAGATGTTGAAAGCCTGGAAGAAGATAACCAAGGCCGCCGATCCGTTTTTGGATACACTTACCACCCAAAAACTGACTGAACAGGTCATCAAGGATGGCAAACCCATCAATCGCTACTGGGGCAACATGTTGCAGCGGGTAATCTACCACTACTGGTACCACACAGGCGAGAACGCCGCCATCCGCCAGAACCTCGGTCACACCGACCTGCCTCAATTCGTAGGCAGCATCGACACCCAGGCGCCGTATCGTGCTGAATAAGCAAAAACCGGGAATCTCCCAGATTCCCGGTTTCTAGGGTTAATTATTATCCTACGGTCTGAAAACTGTATGTGTTTGTTCTATCAATTTCAGGAGGATATTACAATGCCTCACCCCCTCATCGATCAACTCCGTTCCACCCGCAGCGAATTCATGCGCGCCATCGATGGTCTTTCGGACGAAGATGCGCGCAAGCGCTTTCCACCGCTCAATTGCATCAGTTGGAACGTCGGCCATCTTGCCTGGCAGGAACAAACCCGCCTGCTTTACAACGGACAGGGCAAAAAACTTATCCCCGAATTGGATGTCATCTGCGGCAAGGGGCAGCCTGCCACAACACCGCCGTTGGCTGAAATGATCACTGCCTGGCAAACCATTACCCGTGCCAACGACACCTGGCTGGACGGTCTCACCCACGAAAAATTATTAACTTATTATGTCAAAGATGGAGAGACCACCGAAGAGTTGTGGGGGTCCGTCCTTCAGCGTATTATTTACCACTACTGGTATCACCTGGGGGAGAATGCCGGTATCCGTCAGATACTCGGGCACACCAACCTGCCTCAATTCGTGGGCGACATTGATCATCAAGCTCCTTACCGAAGTTAAGAAAAACCGGGAATCTCCCAGATTCCCGGTTTCTGGGGTTTAAAAAGTCAATATATTCTGGCAGTTAGAATTATTAATCCCGGAATCTATAAAAAAAAGTAAAAAAAACAAATTTCAAAGGAAAATCCATTATGCCCCATTCCAACTTCCTCTCGCGTATCGAAACCGCCCGCAGCGGAACCAATCCTTCCATCATATGCCAGGTACCCTCAGGCTGGGTGGCGCTGGCTGACATGCAGTACCTGCGCGGATACTGCATCCTGCTGGCCGACCCTGTAATGGATTCGATCAATGTCCTTGATCTGCCAGCCCGAGCCCGCTTTATGCTCGATATGAGTATTGTGGGTGACGCTCTTCTGACGGTGACTGATTCATTCCGGATTAATTATGGCATGATGAGCAATTCCGATCCTTATCTGCATGCTCACATCGTCCCGCGTTATCTGCACGAACCTGATGCAATTCGCCGCCACTTGCCGTGGTCCTATTCCAAAGAGCACATGGATTCCAACCCCTTCGACCTTGACCGCGACCGCGGATTGATGGCAGATCTGAAAATGGTCATTGAGAGTCTCCTTTATTAAACCGACACCCACTCTGATTCCAGAGTGGGTGTGTCTAAAGGGAGAAAAGGATGATGACAAAATTAGAGTGGAAAGACAGACCATTCGACCTATCTTTCCACCAGAGGAAAGCATCAAATAAGCGCTTTTATTTTTCCCTGCTGAAAATAATGGCATCAGCCGCGGGTTCCCAATCCACCGGGTAACCCACTGCTCCCATTTCGGGGATGTCAAGCCCTTGCAGCTCCACTGCGCGCGAAACCCTTAGCAGTTTCAATGCGTTGAGCAGCTTGAAAAACAGGTAAGAAAGTCCACCGACGAAGACAATCAAGGCAACCACTTCAAGCGCCTGGGCTGCCAGTTGACCCCATCCGCCGCCATAGAATAATCCGGTCACTGGGGAGGTGATGCCGTTCCAGCCGGCGGTGTCAGGGTTGCCGTAAGCAAATAACCCAACTGCGAGTACACCCAGCATACCGTTGCCTAGATGCACAGGCACCGCACCCACGGGGTCGTCAATTTTTAGTTTTTCAAGCAGCGGACCGGCTATGCACACCCACACACCGGCAATTAAGCCGATCACTACTGCCGCCCAGGTTTCAACGAATGCACAGGGGGCGGTAATTGCCACCAACCCGGCCAAAATGCCGTTCACACTGTATCCGGGATCTGGTTTCTTGGTGGCGCCGAATAGCCACATAAAAGTCATGGCGGCACATCCACCCGCAGCGCCTGCCAGCAGGGTATTGACTGCCGCCAGTACTGCCAGGCTGCGTCCGGCTCCGGAAAAGGAGAGGGAAGAACCGGGATTGAAGCCGAACCAGCCAAAGAAGAGGATGATCGTGCCCAACACACCCAGAGATATGTTGTGCCCCGGAATTGTATTTGCAGAACCGTCTTTGTTAAACTTTCCAATACGCGGACCAATCACAATTGCACCAGCAAGGCCAATCAGGCCGCCTATGGTATGCACGGCGCCGCTGCCGGCGAAATCCACCGCACCGTTGCCAAGGCCGAGTGAACGTCCCAGATTGGCCAGCCAACCGCCGCCCCAGATCCATCCCGCGGCAACAGGGTAGATGAACATGCTCACCCAAAGACCCATCAGCACAAAACCGATGAACTTCAAGCGTTCAGCCATTGATCCGGTGGGGATGGTGGCGGCAGTATCCATGAAGACCATTTGAAAGAGGAAGAATGCCAGAATTCCAGAGCTGGCGCCCAAGCCTCCGAGCATCCATCCACTCAAACCGGCCACATTTTGTCCGGCGATCAACAGCGGGCTGGATAGTGCATCCGCGGCCCAGACACTTAAAGTAGTTGGGGCAAAAGACCATTCACCCATATTGCCAATGGCAGGGTAGACATAATTGACACCGCCGAACTGCAGGGCAAAGCCGGTCAGCCAGTAGCCCACTGCGCCGATGCAGAAAACCATCATGTTCATCATCATGGTATGGGCTACGTTTTTATTGCGTGTAAACCCGGTTTCTACCAGCGCGAAACCGGCTTGCATGAAGAACACCAAAAATCCAGCCAGCAAGGTCCACAGCGTATTCAAATCCAGAGCTACATCCGTGACTGCCTGGGTTGTGGCGGTGCCGTCATCGGCATACACCGGTGAGGCGACAAACAGTGCTGCCAATACGACAATGGGGATTAATCCAAACAACTTTTTGCTTATGGTTTTCATTTTTATACTCCCGTAAGATTTATCCATTCGGCGAGCTTGCCGGAATGTGATTTTCAATGAGTTTGAGGGTTTGTTGATTCTTGGAGGTATTCAAGAAGAGCACGACCCGGGTAAGCACCGAGTGATTTTGCAATTCCAGGCTGGCTTTGTTTTGTTTGATGCCTGAGAACTCTTTCCAGGGACGGTAGATGCCGTCTCCAAGTGCCAAGCCTTGAGAGGTAAGGGTTAACTTCATCGGCATCAAGAGGATGACTACAGCGAAAGCCGCGACCATATACATCATATTGATCGGCAGCCAGCCCGCCAGACTGGTCAGCGCCAACCCGGTGATGAGTGCGCCAAGTCCGAACCGGTGCAGCCAAAGCTTCGAAAGGAGAGACAGTGGAGTTACGATCAGGGTTTTGCCGGGTAATGCAGCCTTCGAATAGGGGCGGGTTTTTGCCAGCATGCTCATTAAAATCAATGCCAGCAGCGCGAAGCTGATAATCGGTAGAATATTCATTTTTTCCTTTCTACTTTCTTCTGGATGAACAGAAAACCAAATGTATGAAAAATTCTGACGAACAGGTGTGTTTTAGCAGAACCAGGGCCGTTGAAAAAACCAGCCTGATTTTGCAGAGTGCCGTATCGTTTTGTAAAAATCTATTCGAGTTGGAGTTGCACTTTCTGATTTATTTATTAACTTCTAGATATGTGCTTGAGTTGTTTCCTTTGCGGGCGAAAGTTCTTCACTTGATGCAGATTTTTCAAGCCAGCTCTGTGACTTTTCGATGAATAAGATCAAAGGCCACATGAAGACGATGCGCAAGACATCCACTCCATATTGCATCCACTGCAGCCAACGGAATTCACGGGTACTGGTCTTATCGAGTTGAATGCGGGTAATGATTATGCCCATCACGATGTAAAGGGATAAAGGAATCGCAAATGTTTTAATAGATTCAGAAATCATAATATGCCTCACGGACTAACCTTGTTTGATTATTGATTGGTTCTTGATTCTTATTCTATGCTCTTCGGCGGTGAATTGAAATTACCCATTAGGGCGAAATATTCTGCAATTAACTTCGTGTAGGTATTGATAATATAACTTTCCTGGGTCAAATTTCGCCTAAGGTTACCCATATGGGTAATACTGCTGATCATAAAATCAAATCAGGGATTAATACCAGCCGGTCTGACTTTTTACCATGATCAGAAGCGAAGCCACGATCATCGCAGCCAGTGTGGCAGGCACGGCCAGTTTCAACCACTTTTTCCAGCCTACCGGGCCATGGCGGCGTTCGAGGTAGCCATAGGCAACAACATTGGCTGATGCGCCGATGGGTGTCATGCTGCCGCCAATATCCACACCCAGCGCCAGAGACCAGACCATCAGCGATAACGCCGGCATGCCGGGGATTGAGGCCAGTTCTTTGAGTACAAAACTCATTGCCAAAGCCAGCGGCACATTATACACGACACCACTCAGCAATCCAGGAGCCCAATGCAAGGTCATTATCAGCATGTTGGGATTGGCATCCGCGATTAGGGCGAACCCTTTGGCTAGACCTTCAAACAGGTGAACTTTTTCGAGGCCGCCAATTAAAACAAATAATCCGCAAAAGAATAGAATGCTTTCGCCATCCAGTTTGAGTATCACCGCTTTTTTGTGATTGTCACTCAAAAAGAAGATGGCGATTATCGCGGGGACAAGGGCTGCAGTGGCGGCATTGAGGGGTATTCCGGTGAGGTGTTGTATTGGCAAATGAAAGATCAATAACAAAACGGCGCTGCCAAAACCGATCAAACCGATTTTGGTTAACCGCGGATTTAACTCGCGGCGATTACTGTATTCAATTTCCATGATGGTGTAATCAGTCAGCCATTGTTTGGATGCTTTTAAGTCTTTTCGGACCACTAAATAAAAAATACCCAAAATGATCACTGCCGTTATTATTGCGATTGGACCGGTATGCGTGGCAAAATCGGAAAACGAAAAACCCAGGGTGGTGCCTAAAATCACATTGGGAGGGTCTCCCACTAATGTTGCCGAGCCGCCTGTATTCGCGGCACATACTTCAGCGATCACCAGCGGCACAGGGTCCAACCTTAACAATCGGCACAATTGCACCGTTAATGCAGCAAGAAACAACATGACTGTAATACTATCCATCAACATGGATAAGAAAGCGGCCATTAGTATCAATACAACAAAAAGCGGGGCGGGGCGGTATTTTACCTTACGTACGGCAGCCATGGCTAGCCAGTGGAAAAAACCCGATTCGGTCAAAATGGAGACCAGCACAAACATCCCGGCCAACAAGCCCAAAGTTTCCCAGTTAATGGCATGGACCACATCGGATGGGGTCATGATGCCAAACACCATCAACAGGCAGCCGCCGACCAACGCCACCCAGTGCCGCGGAAATTTTTCGCTGGCGACTGCGACATAAACGACTATAAAAATAATTAACGCGATCCACATGGACTTTTCCTGATGATCATTGTTGTTTATTCTAGGTGGGGCGGGGGGATAATGGAACTACCCGATTGGGCGATTTTTTTTTACAGAAAACAATCATATAGCCCCAATAATTACTAAAATACCGAGTTCAGTGATCCATTTGGGTCATATTTTGAATGGTCTCGTTCTTGCAACGATATATAAGGTTACTTCCATCATTATTCGGTCATTAATGTGGTTTTAGAGAAGGGGCTTTTCACATGGATAATTCTCAATCAAACGAAACCGAATACAACAGAGTTGAATACAAGAATCTTGAGATCAAAGAATCCAAGATGCAGATGAAAGAATTCAACTCATGTACCTTTATCAAATGCAATTTCACCGGTACTTATTTTCAAAGGTGTAGTTTTCGTAACTGCGTCTTTCAGAACTGCGACTTGAGCCTGGTCAACGTCAAAGACAGTTCATTTTCAAATACCCGCTTTGAAGAGTGCAAACTCGCCGGTATTAACTGGACGCAATCCGAGTGGGCAACTGGCAAGCTCATTCAAAAACCGGTAGATTTTACCGATTGTGTGATTAATTATTCGACCTTCATGGGGTTGAACCTTGAAAAAATGATGATGAAAAATTGCATCGCCCATGATGTCAGCTTTGAAGACTCTAATTTATCTTTCGTAGATTGCACGGGCACCGATTTTGAGAACAGCCGTTTTGCTCGTACCAACCTTACCTCCGCGGATTTAAGAGGCGCAAAGAATTACAACATCGATCCCATTCTCAATACATTAAAGAAGACAAAATTCTCCATGCCTGAGGCTTTGTCGCTGCTCTATAACTTGAACATCATCCTGGATGAGCTTCAATAGTTAGTAGTTTCCCAAACACCCTAGCGGGGGTAAAGCACTGCGAGTTGAGAAATGCATCCATAATTGAAAAACCTTCTTTCTAAAAGAAGGTTTTATTGTTCTAATAGAGATGTGTACTCCACTTCACAATATTGCACACAAATCTTATGATTATTTTGTATAAAATAAATGAAATCACTATTCTTTCAAATTTCTCGCAGTTAGGAAGAGACAGCTTTAAAGGATATTACTTTTCGGAACTGGTGAAAAAACAATGACCCTTAAATGTTTTGTCTTTATCGCCGCTTCACTGGATGGCTTCATCGCCGGCCCGGACGGAGATATCTCATGGTTGAACAACACCGCCTACGCCATCGATTCTGAAGATTTCGGCATCGCCGAATTTTACTCCTCGGTGGATACTCTGGTGATGGGACGAAAATCTTATGAAACCGCTTTGGGTTTCGCTGAGTGGCCATATTCGCATTTGCGTGTAGTGGTATTAAGCCATAAAACACCTGTTATTCCACCCGCTTTACTCAACAAGGTTGAACATATGACAGGCTCACCAGCAGAAGTGGTTCAGCGGCTTGAAACCTCAGGTTCCCACCGCATCTATGTCGATGGCGGTCAAACCATCCAGGGGTTTCTAAAGGCGGGATTGATCCAAGAGATAACACTTACAACCATTCCCATTTTGCTTGGCGGCGGCATTCCGCTTTTTGGATCATTTGGGCGTGAGTTTTCACTTCAAATGCTAACCTCACGCACTTACAGCAATGGTTTTGTGCAAACCAAATACAAAATTGTCCCTACTAATTAACCTAAGCCGGACGATAATAAAATAGTATTGTTTATTGTTACTTAAAATTGGTATAAAAGTGGAGAAAACATGGCAAATCTTGACCGCATTTTGACCCTGACTGACAATAACATCCAATTTTGGCTGCGCACTATTGAAGAGCAGGATCTCTTGAATGGTATGGTTGGCGTAAGCGCGGAAGTGCGCCAGCGTGTTACCAGTAACCTTGCGCCGCGTGCGAAAGTGGCTGTGCGTGATTATGTTGAAGCTCATGCGGATTTAAATCAGCGTATCATTGATGCCAGTTTGGCAAGACTTGAGTCCGCGCTTAATATGGTCAGGTAATTCTCAAAACCTCAATATGCCTTTTCACAATAGTATTCTTTATGAAGCCTTTAAAAATGTGCAGGTTTGGTATTAACTGATTGGGAAGTTAAAGATATAATTCAGTGTGTTACATAAGCGAGTTGTTTTCAGGGGATATTGATTGTTAGTGTTCACGGATATGCGATAGCAATTTATTTAGCCGGCCAACATTTTTTTGTTTGTGTTGTTTTTCTGGTTCGATTCCAATTATTTCATTTCTTGGTTCCAAAGGAAAAAAATGGATTCATTTGCGATCGAAACAAATTCACTGAATAAAGTCTTTAAAACTAAAACCGGGTTGTGGAAGAATAAAACCAAATCCACTATGGCGGTTGAAAACATCTCTTTTTCTGTGGAACGCGGTGAGTTGTTCGGTTTGCTTGGACCTAACGGTGCTGGAAAGACCACCACCGTCAAAATGCTAACCACTTTACTGCTACCCACTGGTGGCTCAGCTAAAATCCTTGGGTTGGATGTGGTCAAACAGACCGCCGAGGTACGTAAACACATCGGCTTTGCTTTTAGCGGAAGCCGCGGATTATATAACCGTCTCACTGCTTTTCAAAACCTCAAATACTTTGCAGAACTCTACTCGCTGAAGGATGATTATGCCAATAAGCGTATCCCCATGCTGCTTGAACTGGTTGGGTTAGCTGACCGCGCTGATGACCGGGTCGAAACGTATTCAAGCGGCATGACCCAGCGGCTGCATCTCGCCAGGGCTTTGCTGCATGATCCTGAAGTGCTCTTTTTGGATGAGCCAACGGTCGGCATTGACCCCGTGGGGTCGCGTGAACTTCGTAAAACCATCAAGAATTTACTCTCGCTGGGCAAAACAATTTTGTTGACTACCCATTACATGGCAGAAGCAGAAGAGTTATGCAATCGTATCGCCATTGTAAAAAAAGGCAACATCGTTGCTCTTGATACTCCCGATGCACTCAAGCGTCGTATCAGCGGAGAATCAGTTATCGAGGCCAGCGTTCAATCCTCCCAGGTGCAGATGCTGCTCGATAAGTTGAAAGTAATGGATCAGCGCACGGTGATAGAGCATATTGCCACTAGCGAACCTGAAAAATTGAGCATCCACACCCTTGAACCGGGGCGTGTGTTGGAACTTCTTTCACCCTTTTTGAACCCGCAGTATATTCTCAACCTTGAAGCGCGTTCTCAAACTTTGGAAGATGTCTATATTGCCATCATCCAGGGAGACCAGGCATGACGAATCTCCGTTGGGGGCTGATCAAACAACAAATGTCGGTTCAATTTCTTGTCCGCACATTGAATCCTTTTTCTTTGGGCTTGTTTGTTATCCAGCCGGCTGTATTCTCTGCAGTGGGTATGCTGCTTTCCCGCGCTGCAGGCAATTCCACACCTGATCTCGTCTACAATGTGATCGGCGGCGGTATTATGGGCATGTGGAGTGGTCTGGTTTTTACGTCGACATACGATATTGTAGGAGACCGGCGCAATGGCATGCTGGAATTGATCGTTGGCAGCCCCACCTCTCTTAACCTCATCGAAGCCATTCGCACCCTCACCAATGTTCTCTCAGGCCTGTTTAGTTTGGCACTTGCATTTCTGGCAGCCATTCTCATTTTTGGCTACTCATTCTCAGGAGTGAATTTCTGGGGAGTGATCATTTCACTGTTTTTGTTATTGTTTGCCATGTGGTCTATAGGTGTTTTTCTGGCCAACTTCCTGGCCTGGTCGCGGTTATCAGGCACCTTTGTAGATTACCTCGAAATGCCGATCGCCTTTCTATGCGGATTCATGTATCCCATCCGGGTATTACCGGTTTGGCTGCAATATGTTTCTGGTGCAGTACCGATCCGCTGGGCCTTGGAAGCCATGAATGAAAGCCTCCTGGGTTCGCATGACTTGAATTACCTGGCGACACATTGGGTAATGACTGTTGGGCTTTCGTTAATATTTATCGCAATTACGCGTTGGATGCAGGCGAAAGTACATGACAGCATTCGGCTCAGCGGCGAATTGAGCTCGATATGATCGATAAACTTGTGCATTTTATACGTATCTATTTTGCCGAGGCTTGGTTGGCTTACCAGGGACGATTCGCAATCACTTCTCCTTTTGGCTA
>PNNU01000071.1 GCA_013824385.1 Anaerolinea sp. | reverse complement strand
ATCTTGTGCTTTGGCCCGGATGCCGGCACCCAACTCTTCGGTTAATGAGATTAATTCGAAAACATTCTTCTTCTCTCCGGTTGTAGAAAGAATATCCTGCAATTTTGAGAGAAGCATGATTCTAAACCGGCCTTCAATTTCAGAAAGCTGGTAAGAACTCTTGGCACCCATAATTTGAGTGACAAATTGTTGCGGATCAGAAATCTGGAAACTGTAAGTACCATAGCCGGTCAACAGGGCGACACCCAGGCCAACCCCGGAATTTTTGACCATGATCGGTTGGGCGGTGCCCCATTTGCGATCAGGGAATTCTTTGGTTGAGACAAAATAGACCTCAGCCGTAAATGGCGTGCGGTCATTAAAGGCTTTGCCTATAAAATCAGTCAATAAAGGAATATTGGCAGTGACGATGGTATGGCGTCCAGGTCCAAAAGAATCTAATGCCTGACCATCGCGCATGAAAACAACACGCTGTGATTCACGAACAATAACCTGTGAACCGATGCGCAGATCACATACGCCCGTCTCAGGAAAACGATGAACCAGTTCATCGTTCATCTCGTTTGGATATTCAACTACATCAAAAATTCGTGCCATTGGGTCTCTCCCTAAAAAATAGAATATCTGGATTATTGTCCGAATTTCATCAGTTCAGAGCGTTGGTTGAAAGCATCAACGCAATCCTGAGCTTTTTGGTTGAGATTGCGAATCGCTGCAGGCAATCCATCGGTACCAATTGAGGCTTCGAGGTTATCCACCGCGCCGGCGATATCATCGCCCATTGTAACCAGAGCCAGGTCATATTGATACATTTTTTCCAATTCGTCTTGATTTATTTTCGTGGCTTCGAAAAAACTGGAATACCCATATGCAGCTGTTCTTACACGATCAATAAATTGACGTAGTCGGGTTGAAGCAATTTCGATTTCATCGAGAACTTCAAGCTGACCTGCGTTTACCAAATCTCTCTGGATGCTGGAAATCCGCGTCCACTGGGTCTGGAATTTATCCGAGACTGTTTCACGCAGCAATTTATCAGCGTTCCTGCGATCCACACGCTCGATGTAGCCCTTGAACCCTGGTATTTTTGCAAATAATTTCTTGATGACATCCTGTTGAGATGTTACCCGATCAAACAAATCGCTCATTCGTATCCTCCGTTTTGCAAATAATTAGCAATTCTTAACGATTATAGTATTATTTCAATGCTCTTACAATTTATTTTACGTATTTTCTGGATTTACGCTTCGCAAATACCATTAATCTTTTATTAGAAAGCTCATTTGCTTGAAACAATAAACAAAGGGGCTTTTTTTTGTTAAGTGATTGATAGGATTATTTCCTTTGTCGATGTATATAATCTTAAATATCATAGAATTTAAAAAGAAAGGAGTGAATCCCATGCTATTTGCACCGAAAGAAAAAGGACAAGGTTTAATTGAATACGCATTGATTCTCGTTTTGATTGCTGTGGTTGTTATTGTTGTCCTTCGGTTACTCGGACCCCAAATTGGTAACGTTTTCAGCAAGATAAATAATTCACTATCCTCCTCCTAAATACTGATTTTCTTTTCAATACTTAAAGGAACGATTTCAATTGTAAAGTAGCTGTAATGTAAAAAGGATTGAAAACCAATCACATGATACTATAATCAAATTATTGATTACTTAATTTTATGAAAGGAGATATCCCATGTTATTCGCCCCGAAAGAAAAAGGCCAAGGTTTAATTGAATACGCATTGATTCTTGTTTTGATTGCCGTTGTTGTGATTGTTGTTCTTCGTTTACTCGGACCTCAAATTGGTAACGTTTTCAGCAAAATCAACAACTCCTTATCTGGTGTCTAGATTTTTTTCAATGCAAAAGCTTTTCGAAAGGCTCTGTTATCAGGGCCTTTCTTTTTTGTAAGCGGTAAATCTCCCAAAAATTGAGTAAAAATTGAGTTAATGTGGAATTATCTGCCGTATAATTAATTTGATATTAATTAGGGATGAAGTATAAGTAGGAGGTTTCAATGGCTGCAGGTAAAAAGCGTAGTAGTAGTAGAATTTTTATCATCATAATATTGATCATTGCTGTTGGTGCAGTCCTGGCCTATTTACTGCTTACAGGTAACTCCGGATTGTTTGGAAGTAAAACTTCTTCAAATCAACCCTCACCTACCGAAACTCCAAACATTGATTTGGTAGATATTGTTATTGCTTCTCAATCCATTCAACGTGGAATGTTAATTACAAGCGATATGGTCACCACTATTAAATATCCGCGTGCACAAATGGCAGAAGGTGTTTTCTTCGGAACCATCGAGGAAGTTGTTGGTCAAAAAGCAAAAAACCCAATTGACCCTACAGTTCCTATTACTCAGAATATGGTAATGACCCAAGAGGGCGGTTCACTTGCCTCATTTGATATACCTGACGGTATGACAGCATTTTCAATACCGGTCAGCCCTGAGACCAGCGTTTCTTTTGCTCCTCAACAAGGTGACCATGTGATGGTGGTCGGCTGCATGTTATTAACAGCTGTGGATACTGATTTCCAGACTCGTTTGCCAAACAATACAAATACAACCTATGTGCCCCTTGACATCAATACAATGAGTGATGAAGTCCTTAAAGTCGTTTTGACCAATAAAGGTACTCCCAACGCTCTTTCGGTAGAACCCAGTGTTGCCGGTTCATTGAATTATTATGGCCGTTATGAACTTGATCCAAGTACGAACACCTTCGTCTACCTCACTGCCTCTGAATCGCAGCGACCTCGCCTTGTTTGCCAGACCATTATTCAGGATGCTGCAATTCTTAAGGTCGGAATGTTTTCTCCCGATGATTCAAGTCAACCGTTGGCTGCTGCGACAGCCACACCGATGGCTGGAGAACCCGCTCCAATGGTCGGCGCCTCTAATGCTAATTATGAAGGTTCGGTCACTTTGATCCTTACTCCTCAAGATACACTTATTATGAATTATCTGCTGTTATCAGGAACAAAGCTTTCACTCGCATTACGCAGTGCAGGTGATGCAGGTGAGATCGTAACCGATTCTGTAACCTTGCAATACATAATGGACCAGAAAAATATAGTTTCGCCCTCGAAACTTCCGTATAACGTCGAACCCAGAGTTGACTCACTTGTCTACCCCGGTTTTAATGACTATATCCTGATTCAACCTTAATACAGGTCGCTTTTCATTGAATAACCGGAGTTGTGATGGGATCGCAAGAAAAAATTAACGTTGTGGTGGTCGATGATATTGATGAATCGCGAGAAATGATCTTGCGAATGCTTCAATTTGATTCGTCCATTGAAGTTGTAGGTACTGGTAGAACTGGCATAGAAGCCATTGAATCCGCGCAGAAATTGAAACCTGACGTGATTGTGATGGATATCAACATGCCTGATATGGATGGTATCACTGCCACCGAGGCTATTCGCAAAAAAGTGCCCTATATTCAAATCGTGGTGCTGTCAGTTCAAAATGACGCCAATTATATGCGCAAAGCCATGCTGGCAGGCGCACGCGACTTTTTAACCAAACCCCCCATGATTGATGAACTGACCGCCGCCATTCGTCGCGCCGGTGATCTGGCCCATGAAGAAAAAATCAAACAGACCCCGGTCTTTCAACCAAACGCCATGACCGGTCCGCTTTCACCACAAATGCTGATGCGTATGCCCCAGATGACCCTAGGTAAAATCATTTGTGTCTACAGCCCCAAAGGCGGAGCAGGCTGCACCACCATCGCCACAAACTTGAGCGTTGGATTGAAAACGCAGGATAATAAAGTCGCCATTGTGGATGCGAACCTCCTCTATGGGAATGTGGCAGTCTTTTTGAATGAACATGGTAAAAACTCTATCCTTGATTTAGTTGACCGGGCGAATGAACTTGACCCTGAGATTATTGAAGATGTTATGGTCGAAAACAAATTAACCGGGCTGCATATGATGCCCTCCCCTAAAGACCCTGAGCTTAATGATGTGCACAAAGGCGAACCGGTCTCCAAGGTTTTGAATTATCTTAAACAAATGTATAACTTCATCGTCATCGATACAACCTCTTACCTCACAGAAGTGGTTCAAACATGCCTGGATATAGCCGACTATATCGTTTTGATTACCACTCAAGATATTCCCTCTATAAAAACCACCAATCAATTCTTAAATCTGGCCGATGCTTCAGGTATAGCGAGAGAAAAAATCCTCTTTGTGATGAACCGCTATGATAAACGCATCGCAATTTCACCTGAAAGGGTAGGCGAAAGTTTGAAACAACCTGTTTTGGTAGCCATCCCCTTTGAAGAACGGATAATAACCAGTGCAATGAACAGGGGTGTGCCTTTCATGGTGGATAACAAAGTTGCCCCAGCCGGCAAAGCCGTTGTTTCTCTCGTGGAGGTAATTCGCTCCAGGATTCAGAAAGACCAAGAAAATCCCTCGTTGTAATTAGGTCTGAGGAGACCAGGTAAATGTCAATTTTAAAACGAATTCAATCCGGTGAAAATCAGAACCCTTCCAATCAAGGCGGAAGTTCTTCTTCTGGTTCTAATCCTTCACCTCTACAAGCGCGTAAACCACTCACCCCTCAAGGTCAAACCACCATGGATACATATCAGGACCTAAAAGGTAGAGTGCAGAGTAAATTACTCTCAGAACTTGATCCAAGTGTGGATGTAACAGAAATTAATGAGGTTCGAAAAACCATCCAGAGTCTCTTTGATCAAATTCTTATTGAAGAAAACTTTGTATTATCCAGAACTGAAAAAACCAGGTTATTTGACCAGATCGTGGCTGAAATACTTGGACTCGGTCCGTTGCAGCCTTTACTTGAAGACGATACGATCACTGAAGTTATGGTCAATGGAGCGAAGAATATCTATGTTGAGCGGCGTGGAAAAATCCAAAAGGTACCGCTGACCTTCGAAAGCAACGAACATGTGATGCGCATCATTGAAAGAATCGTAGCTCCGCTTGGACGTCGGGTTGACGAATCAAGTCCTTATGTCGATGCCCGTCTTCCAGATGGTTCGCGTGTAAATGCCATTATTCCACCTGTCTCGTTAATCGGACCTGTCCTCACCATTCGTAAATTCTCGAAAAATCCATTTACCGTCGACCAATTGATCCAATTTGGATCGTTGACTGCCGAAGCCTTACAGTTTCTGGATGCAGCCGTTAAAGCCAGGATTAATATTGTAATTTCCGGTGGTACAGGTTCAGGTAAAACCACCTTGCTTAATGTTCTTTCCAGTTTCATCCCTTCAGATGAACGTATTTTAACGATTGAAAATGCCGCCGAACTGCAATTAAGGCAGGATCATGTCATCACGCTTGAATCCAGGCCAGCAAATATTGAAGGAAAGGGAGAGATTACCATTCGGGATCTGGTGGTCAACGCATTACGTATGCGTCCTGATCGGATTATTGTAGGTGAAATTCGCGATGAAGCTGCCATCGATATGCTGCAAGCAATGAATACCGGCCACGATGGCTCCATGACCACATTGCACTCCAATAGTCCTCGCGATACTTTATCCCGTCTTGAAACCATGGTCATGATGGCAGGCATGGATATCCCCATGCGCGCCATTCGCGAACAAGTCAGTTCAGCTATTGACCTGGTTGTTCACCAGGAACGTATGCGTGACGGTACTCGTAAAGTGGTTAATATCACTGAAGTGACCGGCATGGAAGGTGATGTCATTACCATGACTGATATATTCGTCTTTGAACAATTGGGATATGAAAACAATAAAGTAATTGGTCGTATGCGTCCCAGTGGATTGCGACCAAAATTCATGGAAAAAATAGAAGCCTCTGGCATCCATCTTCCGCCAAGTGTTTTTGGCATCGGAATGCATAGGTAGTAGGAAACGATATGAATCCTGTAGTTATTCTTTGGGTTGGTGGTGGACTAGTTTTACTCCTTACTGTGGTTGGTATTGTGGTATCAATCAACAGCAGACGTTCCACTGAAGAAGAACGCTTGGGTGAATACGTTGAACCCGAGCAACAGGTCGTTACCCAAAAGAAAGAGGCTTCCACCCCCGTTACGGAATGGTTAACCAAAAGAGTTGAGAAATCAAGCTATGGCGATAAACTTGGCAAAGAATTAGCCCAGGCGGATCTCAAACTTAAACCAGGCGAATTTGTGGCCTTAATGGTAATTTTTGCTTTTGTTATGGCCATATTGGGATGGTTTATTGGCTCTCAAAGCATTCTTATTGGCATGGTGGGCGCTGTCATTGGTGCATTCCTGCCGAGGATTTATGTTTCCTCTCAAAAAAAGAGGCGCTTGATCAAGTTTAACGATCAATTAGGCGATATGCTTGGTTTGATGGTGAACGGTCTGCGCGCAGGGTATTCTGTCATGCAAGCCATGGAGTCTGTCAGCCGCGAGCTTCCCTCTCCAATTAGTGATGAATTCCGTAGAGTCGTCCAGGAAATCCAATTGGGTGTCACCACCGAAAAAGCACTTGATAACTTGTTAAGACGCATTCCCAGTGACGACTTGGATCTTGTAATCACAGCAATGAATGTTCAGCGCGAGGTCGGCGGCAATCTGGCCGAAATTCTCGATACCATTTCTCATACCATTCGCGAGCGTATTCGCCTTAAAGGTGAAATCCGGGTCTTAACCGCCCAGATGGACATTACAGCAACCATATTGGCTGTACTGCCAGTCGGCGTCATATTTTTTCTCTATCTAATCAATCGAGAATATATTATGCTTCTGGTATCCAAAGAATCCAACTCAGGTCCCATCCCTTGCGGATATTCTGCATTGGGTTTGGCAGTAATTTTGATCATTTCTGGATACTTTACGATCAAGAAAATGGGAAATATCGAAGTATGACTATTATTCCGATTCTCGTTATTATTGGACTTATCGTCATCATCGCTGTTGCGTTGGTAATGATTGGTTTACGCAACCCACAGACAGTCAATGATCGTCTGTTGCAAGACCGTCTTGAAGAATTCAGCCGAACCGGTGAGCAGGTTGATCTAGAAAAATTGGAGATGTCGCAGCCTTTCACGGAGCGTGTCATTTATCCGTTGGCCAGAAAATTGGGTGAAATCACCATCAAATTTACACCCCAAAACTGGCTGAACAGCATTTCTCGAAAACTCGAATTGTCCGGCAGTCCCTCCACGATGGATCCAACCATCTTTCTGGCGACCCAATTCATTACCGCCGTTGTGTTTGGCGCTATCATGATTCTCTTCATGACAGTTATTGCAAAATCATTTCCTGCAGGTCAGATTTTCTTATACACAGTTATTTTTACCTTAATTGGGTTCTTTATCCCCCAATATCAATTATCCACCAAGATTACAAAGCGGCAGAAAGCTATTCGTCGAGCCATGCCGGATGCATTGGATCTGTTAACCATTTGTGTTGAAGCAGGTCTTGGATTCGACGCTGCCTTATCCAAGGTAGCTGAAAAATGGGATACACAGCTTTCAAGATCATTCCAAAGGGTGATACAAGAAATTCAATTAGGCAAACTGCGGCGTGAAGCTCTTCGAGATATGGCTGGTAACATTGGCATCACCGAAATGACCAGTTTTGTGGCTGCAGTAATCCAAAGTGAGCAACTGGGTGTCAGTATGGCAAAAGTGCTGAGAATTCAGGCAGACCAAATGCGTATTAAACGACGTCAATTGGCCGAAGAAGAAGCTCATAAAGCACCAATCAAGATGTTAATTCCGATGGCTTTTTTGATCTTTCCATCGCTGCTGATTGTTTTGTTTGTGCCCGCCATTTTAACTGTGATGCAATCTGGAATTTTAAGCGGCTTATAATCCAATTATGGGAGGTCGTCACGGATTTGACGGAACTTACCCAAACCAATAAACTTATACTTCACGTTACCAGTCTTTTCTGGACATGTATGGATTGGCTCTATCCTCCACGCTGTTGCAATTGCGACCGCCGGGGATTTATTTTGTGCGAAGCATGTTATGCAGAAATAGAGCCCCTTCACGGCAAATTGTGTCAAAAATGCGGTTATCCAATTTTCAATAAAGACCGTTTATGTGAAGATTGCCGCCTCGCGCCTCTTCCTTATACTCAGATGCTTTCGTGGGCATCCTATTCCGGTCCTGTTCAAAAAGCCATTCATTCACTTAAATACAAACAAAACCTGGCCGTAGGTAGTATGCTGGCAAAACCGTTGGTCGATTTAGTCAAGAAATCTGGATGGCAGATCGACCTGGTTGTCCCAATTCCCTTGAGCCGATCACGCCTAAGGTCACGAGGTTACAACCAGGCTGCGTTGATCTCACATCAACTTGCCGCACAATTGAATATCCAACACTCCTCCAATGCAGTAAAGAGGATTAGAAACACATCCACACAGATTGAAATGGATGTTAACAAAAGATTTACGAATTTGTTGGATGCTTTTTATGCAAATCCTGCTACACTAAAAAAGAGAAATATACTGGTCATTGACGATGTGATCACTACAGGAGCCACGATGCAGAATTGTGCAAAAGCACTCCTTGATGCAGGTGCAGAAAATATCTATTGTTTGTCTGTGGCGAGAGCCATTTTAAGACATGCCAAACATCACCAAGGTTTCACTTCCAATTCAGTTTTACTATCTTAATGAGGAGGAAACAATGGAACAAAAAGTTGAAATAACGGTAAAGTACATGGAATTGACGGACCGTATCAAAGAGTATATTGAAAAAAAAGTACCAAGGTTGGAAAGATTATTACCAGGAATAGAAGCGATGAAATTTGATTTATCCTATTCAAAATCAGCCAGAAATCGATCTGATCGCGAAGTAGCTCAAATCACACTGACCGGCAAAGGCTTTGTTTTACGCACGGAAGAACGCAATGCGGATATGCTGACTGCCATTGATAATGCGACCGATAAAATGCAAAGACAGATTGAACGATTCAAAGGTAAGAGAGCCCACGGCAGAGGAGACGGAGTACCCGCATCCGAGGTAATCAATCACGAACCGGAAGCTGAAGAGGGTGCGATGTCTGCCATCGTCAGACGCAAATCCTTTACGCTCATCCCCATGGATGAGAACGAGGCTGTTGAACAAATGGCGTTGGTTGCGCATGAAGATTTCTTTATCTTCTTCAACATCAATACCAATTCAATCAACGTGCTCTACAAACGTCGTGACGGCAACCTGGGCTTGATTGAGCCTAAAGTCGGATAATCTTTTTGTACTGACTCGATAGCCGGGTATTGAACCCGGCTATTTTATTTAATCTATCCCTGGTATGACTTCCAATCTATCTTAAGTAACCTGTATCTTTTTGCTTCAACTTATACAATGAATCTGTCTAAAACTGTATACTTCAGGAGAATAATATGAACTTGGTTACAGGAGCGACTGGACATATTGGTAATGTCTTGGTTAAAGAATTGGTAAAAAGGGGTGAAAAAGTCCGCGTGTTGCTTTTACCTGGTGAAGATCTAACTCCATTAAAAGGTCTGGATATTGAAATAATGGAAGGCAATGTGCTGGATACCTGCTGTTTAGCTCCGGCATTTGAAGGCGTGGATTATGTATTTCACCTGGCGGGCATCATATCGATCATGCCCGGCAAGGATGATTTCGTGCATGACGTTAACGTAAATGGTACATCCAACATGCTGGCAGCCGCAAAAACTGCCGGAGTTAAACGCTTTATTCATACCAGCTCCATCCATGCATTCAAACGTATTCCACACGGCGTTCTGGTTGATGAAAATGTACCCATTGACCCGGATTCAGCGGTCGCCGCTTATGACCAATCAAAAGCTGAAGCCACCCTGGCAGTTCTTGAAGCCGCGAAAAAAGGATTGCCAGCGGTTATCGTTTGCCCCACCGGCGTGATCGGCCCCTACGACTACAAAGGCTCAGAAATGGGTGTACTTATTAAGGAATGGATGCTGCATAAGGTTAATTTCTTAATCGAAGGAAACTACGATTTTGTGGACGTGCGAGATGTCGTGCAGGGTATGATCCTTGCCAGAGAAAAGGGGAAAGTTGGTCAAATCTATATTTTGTCTGGTGAATTGATCAGAGTGGCAGACATGTGGCGTTTGGTGAAGGAATTGGTTTCCTGGCAAAAGTCATCCTTTATCAATATTCCAGTACGATTCGCAGCTTTCCTGGCAAAATTTACACAGTTTTATTACAGACTTTCAAGGTCCAAACCTCGTTTCACCACTTACAGCATTGAAACTTTACATACCAATGCTGTCATTAGCAATCAGAAAGCACGTTTAGTGTTGGGTTATCAGCCGCGTTCTCTACAAGATTCTCTTGCTGATACTGTTTCGTGGTGGAAACAAGAAGTACCTCACCTTTTTACAAAAAAGCGTAGATAATTGGGGATATGAGCATCCTAAAAAATAACAACTCAAAAACAGTACTCATCACCGGCGCGTCTAGCGGTATCGGCGCCAAAACGGCTGAATTCCTCGCTTCAAAGGGATTCACCGTTTTGTTGGTTGCCCGACGTAAAGATAAATTGGCTTCAGTCGTTGAACAAATCAAAAATCAAAACGGTGAAGCCTTTTTTTTTGAAGCGGATCTATCCCTCGAACAGTCGCGTATCGATTTGATGGCTGTGCTAGAGAGAGAACAACTACAACCGGATATCTTGATTAACAATGCCGGTTTTGGCTGGTACGGTCATTACGAAACCATGCATTGGAAAACAGGTAAAGATCTTATTGCCATCAACATTGAGGCGGTGGCTCATCTGACTCATCTTGTGTTGCCAGGCATGCTGCAAAGAAGTTATGGGCATATCATCAATATTGGGTCAGTTGCCGGCAAACTGCCTGAACAAGGTATCGCTTTATATTCCGCTTCAAAAGCCTTTTTGGATGCCTTTACATCTTCGCTGTATCGTGAACTTCGCGGCAGCCATGTGACCGCATCGGTAGCTCGCCTTGGCCCGATCCAAACTGAATTCTTTGATGCCGCCCGCAGCCACAAAAACGGTGGCAATGTTCCTGCCGAAAATATGGCCATCCCCGCCGAAGTGGTAGCCCGCGGAATCTACCGCTTGATT
>PNNU01000070.1 GCA_013824385.1 Anaerolinea sp. | reverse complement strand
ACTCGTCTAAAATCTTTTCGGCTTTGCTCTTTACCTCTGGCGCAATCCTGGCTGATACCACTGCTGTTTTGTTCATTTTTTACTCGCTTTCTTGTATGTCTAATGTAATACATTATAGCAAGTAGTTTTTTCTGCCAACGCACCCCCAATAAATATCGGTGGCTTTGCGATTCCTAACCGCGGAGCAAGCTCGCGTGGAGGAGGGCGCTTTTGGAAACGGGGGAAAGGTGAGCGTTTTCAAGAAATCTGCGGTGTGATCAGCAAGCATGGGGATGTTTTGGGAACCGGAAAACAGCAGACGGTATAATGCGGCGCGTACAGCGGTTTTCAGGGAATTGAGGACAGTAAACAGGGGTATGCGGGGGAGAGGTGTTGGTGGAAGGAAAACCGCAAATGTGCTGCGGGGGGTTCGGGGGAATGGGAAATAATTAACCTATAGTGTAACCTGGGGCTTTTTGTACCTTTTTTTGCGCAGTTGTTTCTAAAATATATCTAAAAAAGCGATAAAAACCCCTTAAAACTTCGTATAGACGTGTTAAAAACACCAAAAAAGGGTTCGGGAAATAATTCCGGGTACGGGAAATAATTCACGGTGTTTTTTACTGAAATGAATGAGCGCTGTTTTGGTGAAAACCAGCCTTTTCAATCTCGAACGGGAAATAATTCTTACGTAGTGGAATTAATTATTTGGCTTTTTTTTACACATTGCTATTTTTGTGTTAGGGCGAAACATCTGTTTTGTTGGCCGTAGAGGCTGTTTTCCTGCTTTTTGAGGTCTTTTTTTGACCCGGGGTGAGCGATTCGGTGAGAATCGAATAGAACGATTTTTGATATTTTCTCAGCCCCAATTCGCCCGGATACTGTACGAGAATGCTGATCATCCAGTTTATTGCGTCCTCGATCTTATGCGCTTCTTCCTCGTCGCAAACCCCATCCCAGGGAATGGTTTTGATCGTTGTCACAGGAATCAGTCCCCTGGTTTTGTGCTTGTTTTCTTGCTCGTTGCCGTAGGTAGAACGAAAATCCAGCGGACCACCGGGAGCAAAATTGAAAAACGAGAGCATGTATTCCCAAACGACCCGGTCTAATATGTCGGATGCTATGGAAATGCCGCGAGTGTAGCCTGCCTTAACTTCTGCCAATCCTATGATTAACCTTTCGTGCAGCTCGCTCAGTTGCGGTTGTTCAAGCCACTGGCATAGCAATTGTATGCCCAGCCAAGGAAGTAATGCCGCGGCATAGCCTTTTTTGTCCGCGATCATACTCAGTACGTCACGTACAATCATTCATGCCGTCATGCGGCGCACAGGGCTGTTATCTATAACATATCCAACACTCTTCCATAAGCACATTACTTCTGATTTGTTTAAATAATCAGAAGTAATTTATTAAAACAAAACAGCCCCTCTAAAGACCCCCTACAAATTAATCTTCAGGATTTCTTCCACGACACGGGTTTGTTCTGCATCCGTCATGTTGTAAAAAAGCGGCAGTCGCACCAGACGGTCGCTGACATCTTCGGTCACCGGGCAGTCACCCGCTTTGCCGCCAAATTTCGCGCCCATATCCGACAAGTTCAATGGCAAATAGTGGAAGACACTTAAGATGCCTTTTTCCTTGAGCGTGCTGATGAATTTCGTGCGTTTTTCGAGCGAAGGCAGCAGCAGGTAAAACATATGGTATGGCTGTTCGCAGTGTGTTGGGATAAATGGCAAGCGCGCGCCATTCTTGTCTGCCCAACTCTTCAGTTCAGCGCTATAGCGGCGCCAGATCTCTCCACGCCGCCGCTGTATTTTTTCAACCGATTCGAGCTGCGCCAGCAAGACCGCCGCCAGGATCTCTGAGGGTAAATAGCTTGACCCCACATCCACCCAGGTGTACTTATCCACCTGCCCCCTGAAGAAACGGCTGCGGTTGGTGCCTTTTTCACGGATGATCTCGGCGCGTTCAATGTAAGCCGGGTCATTGATCAGTAACGCCCCCCCTTCCCCACAGGAGATGTTTTTGGTTTCGTGAAAGCTCTGGGTTGCCATACATCCAAACGTGCCCAGGTTTTTACTCTTGTATTTTCCACGCAAGCCGTGTGCGTTATCCTCTACCACCGGGAGTTTATGACTACGCGCAATTTCCAAAATAGCTTCCATTTCGCAGCCCACCCCGGCGTAATGAACCGGTACAATCGCTTTCGTTTTGGGTGTGATCAAGGTTTCCAGTCTGGATTCATCCAAATTCAATGTATCGGGTCGGACATCAATGAAGACCGGTTTGGCGCCCCTGAGCACAAACGCATTTACCGTGGATACAAACGTAAACGATGGGATGATGACCTCATCGCCGGGTTGGATATCGAGCAGCAGCGCCGATAATTCCAGGGCGTGGGTGCAGTTGGTGGTAAGGAGTGCCTTTGGAACGCCGAATAAATCCTCGAGCAGCGAGCTGCTCTTTTTGGTAAATGCGCCGTCGCCGGAAAGATGCCCGCTTTTGAGTGCTTGATCCACGTATTCCGATTCAAGCTCAACATACGCGGGTTTATTGAAGGGGATCGGTCGATTTTTCATGTTCACCTCGATAAATATGCTGCTATGAATACCATTTGTGATACCAAAGGTCGGTCGACTTTAACCGGTAACCGCTTCTCTGATACAGGTTTTGCGCATTGTTGTTCCGTCCTTGCGTCACGACTTCGACGTGATTTGTGCCGAGCGCTTTTAACTGAGTTAATACCCAGATCTGAAAGTCCAGACCCAGCCCCCGCCCTCTCCATTCTGGATGCACACCTACTAAACCGATTTCAGCAGTGTGGTCGCTCGAATTAAGACTCGCGCTGGTGTAAGCCACCGGCTGGTCATTCTCATCCCATACCCACAAGAAATGGTCCTTGTCGCGGAAATCCTTTTCGATCCACACTTCATATAGCTCCATACTTTTTTCGCGGTCAAAGCGCTCGTCAGCAAAGAAGCGGGAGATCTGATGATTCTCCCTCGTCATTTGCCTGACCGTTGACAGGTCACTTTCTTTTGCTAATCTAACGCGGTCGGTGGCGGGCGCGGTGAGCGCAATGCGAGTTAAATCTATCTCATACGTCACCCGCAAGTCCACTAGATGATAGCCATTGTTCTCTGCCGCAGCAGAAGAAACCAGGTTGCTGCCCTCTGCCAGATAATAGACACAATCGACTTGGTGCGTCTTTGCCCACTCATCTACCGCTTCGGCATTCATTTGAGACAGGACATGCGTTCGCACCTTGCCGATGCGCTTGTTAAAAAAAACGCTGTCCCAGTCCAGTAAGATAGCCGGAGTATTCAGAATTCCGGTCAATTTATTTCTTCTCCGCCTTGACAATATAAGTTGGTTTATCCATCAATCTGAAATGCATGCGCGCCAGATACTCACCCATTATGCCGAGCGTGAAAAGTTGAACACCCGAGAAGATAACGATGACTGACGCCAGGAAGGTAAAACCTGGCACCACCCCGCCCTGCAGCAGGAAGCGGATCAAAACAAACAACAGGATAATAATCCCTAAAAAAAGGAAGAGAAAACCGGTACCGGTTGCCAACCGCAGCGGAATGGTGCTGAAACCGGTCAATAAATTCAATGCATGAGTAACCAACTTGCGGAAGGTATAGTGAGAAGCGCCGATCTCGCGTTTATGGTGCGGTATCTCAACATAACTGAATCTGGAAGTGCCCCACGTCAACAGGACGTCCAGTGAGACGGACGGACCTTGATAATTGACGAACGCGTCGCGCAGGTAAGTGTAAAAAACACGGAAAGCGCTGACATGCCGGGCGGATTTCGCGTTCATCACCGTACTCAGTGTCGCCTTGGTGATCACTGAGGCGATATCCCGCCAGACGCCGTGTTTCTCTGCGGCTGGTGAGCCGTAAACCACTTCATAGCCCTCGTTTAGTTTGGCTAGTAAAACCGGGATCAAGGCGGGGTCATGCTGCAGATCATCATCGATGGTGACGATGATCTCATGCTTCGCCTGCCGGATACCGCACAACAAAGCGTTATGCTGCCCATAGTTGCGCATCAGGTTGACCCCGCTTACCAACGGGGATGAATCCGCCAGTTCCTGTATGACCTGCCAGGAGCCATCCGGGCTGCCGTCGTTGACAAAGATCACCTCGAAAGCGCTTGAAATCACCGGCATTACAGAAAGGAGTTTCTCTGAGAGCGGTTTTAGAGAACCCTCAGAAAAGTAAACCGGCACGACCACTGAAATCGTTGGGAGTTTTGCTTTCATATTATTCCTTGCAATTCAAAATGATAAGGCTTCATTCGCGATCATTCAGACACCCTCATTATCCCTCATATTTAACCAAAGACCGCAAAAAACAATGAATAAATCCTAAAACCGGATCATCGACAGTGCATCTGAACCAACAAGTCGTGTATAAACAACCTCATCTCGGGATCATTCTCTTTTTTTATTTCCTGCTGCATCCAAATATTGCACACGCCGGTTTCAACGGTCTTGTTTTCGGTGATGATCTGCTTGGATCGGGCAGCAGCTTCTTCCCAATCCCCTTGTTCAGCATACGCCTCAATGAAGGGGTACCACTCAGATGGGATACCGGGGGTATAGCCCTTTTCCTGAGCCTCCTTTAGCAATGAAAGCACAAGATCATAATCTCCATTTTGTCTGGCTAGTTCAGCTTTTTCAAAGTAATAACACCATGTATGAGCAGGTTCCTTCCCGAGAACTATTTGTGGGGGATGATTGGGTGACGAGCCATTTTTGGTGATCAGGTTCAAGTTAGAAAGAGCAACAGCATCTATCATCGTTTTGTTATAATCAGCCACAACCGCTGTCAATGGGGTTATTTGCTCATCCATCACACGTAGACACCCAGGAATGCCTTTATAAATATAAAGGCTATCAGATGTGTTTCCGGTAAATGAGTATGTCCGAAAATCAACACTCACTGGCAAATTCGGAGCCAATTCTTTGATCTGCGCGCGCTGTCCACTATTCAAGATGATAAACTGATATTGCGTATTACGTAGATTAACGTCAGTAATTCCATAGGTCCAGTTCAACTGCGCGCTCAACGCGGGTCCGCTGTAATATTCATTATTTGACAGATCATAAGTCAGGATCATCGAACCAGGTTTCAGTTCCGGGATTCTCCAGTTTAATTCCCAAAATAATTCTTTCTGTTGGGACCACAGGTTTTTATATCTATTCGCGTTAGCAATCTGAGAAACTGCTCCGGCGGCGATTAATATACTCAAGAAAATATTATTCAACTTACGATATTTATTGTTTGTTTCCAATAGTGCAACCAGTAATAAACAACTCCCGAACAAATAGGCAAGTAAAAACCGGTCAAATGGATACTTGGAATCAATAGGTAATCCTGCAGCCCAAAACGGGATTACTGCCACAACCAAGGAGTAAAGGCCAAGCCATAAAGCTTCTTTCCGCCATCCCAACGAAGCGTGCTCCCCGTTGGTGTTGGTCTTGTTACCCATCCAACCCATCCACTTCCAAACCATCAGAAATATCAATATGCCAAGAAAAAGAACGACCCAATACATTATCCCTCGAGTCGGATAGTTCGCCAGATCAAAGGCGTTAGCCCAGGCTTTGATCAATGCGTCCACTCCCGCCTGGTATACTTTTTGTACAGAAGCCAGTAGGAACGAAAAGAGTGATATTCGAAAATCATTCAGGATAAACATTTTGTGATTATCAGAAACAAAGAAGAATGCTCTCCAAATTATGTATATTACATATACAAATCCGAAAGGGATCAATGTGAGAAACGTTCGCCATAGACGTTGTTTCCAAAACGGATGCGACCGCGAGTATTCGATCCACAATACAATGGGACGAATCAATTCTAGTCCGGAATAGAATTCGGAAGAAGCATAGGAATACCAGCCAATTATCAGGGAGGGTACAAAATACAACCAAAAACGTTTTGGGTCCCGAGTGGATTTAAGCATCAGCGTAAGCGAAAAAAAGAAACCTGCCAGGCATGCATAGAAAAATCCATACATGATCATCCAGTGTTGTGAAAAACCCGGGAAAACAGCCGACAATAACCCCACCCAGTTATTCTGCCGTTTGGCATTTGGCCAAAGGGTGTTGAGGAAACCCCATAGTGCATAAACACTCAACCAGCGGGTGATCAGACTGAAGATCTGCCAGGCAAGCGGTGAATTTGAATTTCCCAAAAGGAAATTTTCAAGAATAAAGAAATAACCCATCAACGGACGGTCAAGAGAAAAGTAGACTGGAAATTGGAGCGCGCCAAAAGTGTTTTTGAACCAGATGATATACCAGTCGTCCATGTATAATCCGACAAAAGGTAGGAATAAACCATAACTTAGAACAACTAATCCAAGCAAGATGACCGGTGTGAATCGAGGGTTGGAAAGTACCTTCTTTAATTTCGCCCAAATAAGCATAAGAGACCCTCTAATCGGAAATTTGTGAATTTCAGGATGATTGAATTATACCGAAATTAGAGCCTAATACGGTAATTGTAAAAAAATTCTTCTGAACTTTTTCCACGCATAAATACCAAAGGGCTGAAAAATTTTTTTTATCATTATTGAAAATCCTGTTTTTATAAGTTCAACCAAAGTAAAATAGACCTGTGTTAACGCATACATATACAAAGATAATTCGAGCATCTTTATTTATTTGGAGCAAATAAATGGATTTATATAAATCTTATTTAAAATGGTTTCTCACCATTGGAATAGCGTTTACTGTTGCTGTTTTTTTATGGTTGATTTTAATACCTTCGATATCCTCAAATTTGTTCTTCTTAAACTATTCGCTTCAACGGTTTTTGCTAATTACCATAACAGGTATCTTCCTACTCTCTCTATCAATTGGATTAGTTAATTCCAATAAAAGATCAGTTAATAGTTTTTTTATTAAGTATATGGCTTCGAAAATAGTTTTCTCTTTATTTTTCATTTCTACCTTTTTTTTAATGATTGCCATTAGTGGAGTATTTCTAAAAGTGTATGGGGTTCGAGCATTTTTTTTTGAACGAATCCTCCCCATTTTGCTTTTAAGTTTTTTGTTCTCTTTTGAAGTGGTCGTTTTTCAACAAATTATCAGCAAAGGAGAAATGGGGAAGTCTATGGGTCTCTCTGTCAGTTTGCTCCCGGGGAAACTTAGGGCTGCGTCCAGACACTTTTTTAACAGACTAAATGTTACTCTTAATACCGACCAAGAAAAAAAACTGGAAGAACGAAAGGACAAAAACCCCAGCCATAAAGAGGTTAATTTATTACAAAAAATAGTAAACCTGACTTGGGATAAATTCCTCGTTATTTGTGGAGTATTCGGCGTTTTGCTCCCTATCAGCCCAATGAATATGCCTTTGTCATACCGAGACTCAGGTGTATTTCTGTATATGGGATGGCGCATTTTAAACGGAGCATTACCGTATCGGGATGTATGGGATCATAAACCACCAATCATCTTTTACATCAATGCATTAGGTCTCTTTATTGTAAATTACTCAAGATGGGGAGTCTGGTTGCTCGAGCTCATCTCGCTTTTTTTAGCAGTATTTATTGGGTTCCGACTAACAAAAAAAACCTTTGGGACTTTACCCGCCCTCTTGAGTATGCTAATCTGGCTATTGACCCTCGTATTTGTTATTTGGGGGGGAAATTTCACAACTGAATACACCTTGCCCCTGCAGTTCGCTGCCCTTTTGCTTGTTTATGATATTGAAAAATCTGATAATCCATTAAGACGCTGGTTTCTAATTGGTTTGTTAGGTGCTATTGCTTTCTTCACCAAGCAAACTGCCATTGGAATTTGGGTAGCAATTGTTCTCTATCAAACTTTCCATCAAATAAAATCACGTCAGGTAAAAAAATGGATTAAGGAACTGCTTTTCCTTACTACTGGTTTTTTAACAATTAGTATAAGTTGGGTGATAATTTTCGGGTCGAATGGTGCCCTCGCTCAATTCTGGAATGCTGTTTTCGAGTATAACTTTGCATACACACGATCTGTCAATGGTTTAATACCTCGACTTGATTCCTTGATCAAAGGCTTAGCTCCACTTTTACAAGTAGGTTTGTTGCAGGTTGCAATGGCAGGATATGTGGTTGGATTAGTATTGATCTGTTTCAAGAAGAGTATCGTTCGTGACTGGTCACCTTTACTGCTAATTGGATTGATTGATTTACCAATTGAGTTGATTTTGATCAGTACTTCTGGAAGGAGCTACCCCCATTACTATATGACTTTACTCCCAGTCCTCTCTCTATTTGCAGGATTAATGGTTTGGATATTCCTTTTATTGCTATCAGCATTGGGAGTCAAATTTTTCGCAAAAAATGTTGTTGTAATAAGTGTTGTAGGAATTTTCCTGTGGTGTTCGTATCCGATTTATTGGAGCAAAGTACTTGATTTGAGAAGTGCAGGAAATGAGACCGTAATAGACTATATAAGACACAACACCTCACCCGATGATTATGTTTTGCTATGGGGCGCTGAATCTTCTATCAACTATTTCACACAATTGAAAAGTCCATCTCGTTTTGTTTATCAATACCCGCTCTATTCTCCTGATTATGTGGATGAACAAATGATTTTAGAGTTCCTAGATGATATTATTCGCAATAGACCTCTTTATATAGTGGATACTATGAATCCAGTAACTCCGATTTATGATTTTCCGATTAAAACAGAAGCTGTAATGGAAAAAATCACCTATTTACAACAACATTATCGTGTTGTAAATAATATTGATTCTTGGATCGCATATAAATACGTAGAAGATGGAGGCAATCCTTAACTCAATTAATATATTTAACTTATGATTGCTGCTGAAATTGCTCTATAAAGAATAGCGGTTTGAGCGAAAGGACTGAATAGTGGAACTGAATGATCATGGTTTTAGGTTGGTTTGGTTTCTTTTTCGGGCTATTCATTACATTTTAATTTTAATAATGCTTCTTCCGCAATTAATTGGATACCTTCCTTATCCTTCGAATCTGACCATAGACGGCAAAACCCGGCTGTGTTGGTTTGTTCAAGATTAATAATCGACCTGGTTATTTCTAATGCCTTTTCAGCTTCATCCATATTTAGATATGCCTCAGCGAGCGATAACCATTCGGCATCCATGAGGGGATAAAAACCTGCCGCTTCTGCATCTTTGTACAACTGAATCGTCACCTGCCACTTTTGTTGTTGTCTTGTGAGATCTGCTTTTTCAAAGTAGTAACACCATTGGTTGCGGTCTTCAGTTCCAAAGAATTGGCTGGGTGGAATCGCAGGGTTCTCAGGTTCAGTAATGATGCGATCCAAGTTGGAGGGGGAGATGGAGGATTTCCAGAAAGGATATTCTAGCTTTTTTGCAAACTCATCAATTGAGTCAGTAGGAGCCATAATCCGCAAACACCCTTCAGTTGGTTTTCTGAGTACCAGCATAGACGAGGCGTTCCCTTGAAAATTGAATGACCGAAAAGAATATTTCATTGTTAGGCCGGGTTCCAAAACCGGGATCTGCTGATCTGATTGTGAGGTAAAGAGAAAAAGAAATGGGATTTGATGTGACTTGAAATCACCAGCATAAATGAGATTCAAGGGAGCAGTCAATGAAGTGCCCGAGAAATATCTTGAAAATGGGAGGTCTTCGGTGATCAAAATGGTGCCCGGCTTGATCCCGGGAGCACGCCAGGTGAGCTGCCAGAAGAAATCCTGCTGCGCTTTCCAGGTCAGCATGAAACTTCGTGAAGCCAGGAACTGCGAACCGATCGCCAGACCAATTAGAACGGAATACGTGATCAATTTTTGTTTTTCGGTTCTCAACAACGCATCGATCACACCAGCCAGAAACAGGCTCGCCCCAGGCGCTAAAGCGATCAAATAACGGTTGTTGGGGAATCCGAGAGTTATTTTAAAGGAACCAGCAATGAACGGGATCATTGCGGTTATGGTTGCCAGCAGTCCGACGATGATGACCCAGCGGTTGCTGCCAGCCTGCTCTTTTTCATTTTCATATTTTCGCAAAACCAGGTAAGTAAAGATAGAACCAACCAAGATCAGCAATAGCATCGCTATTGAAAACGAGGTTAATAAATCGCGTTTGAAGAGATCGATCAAGTTAAACCATGTTTTTATGACTGAATCCCATGTACTCCAAAAAACATCACCCATCAATCGCATGATAGTTTGGATTGGTGAAGACTGAATCTGCGTCAGCAGGCTTACTTCATAACCGTAAGCTGAACTATAGCAAAGCCTAAAAACCACGAAACCTATCACCAGGAATAAATACGGCAGCCAGCGAATGAAGCTTGTTTATTTCGCTGGGATTTTGAGGAGTAGAGGTCGTGCATTACGACTAAAAGGACTATCGGGCGAATCAGTTCAAGCCCAAAAAACGATTCCTGGGGAGCAATTCCAATGAATTGGCATACCATCGCGCCCATTGTGAACCATATCCGGCCTTTCTCTCTCCGCGCTCCCTCGATCATCAGGATGAAGGATAGGAAATATACAGCAAAGAGCATATAGACCTGACTGTACATCACCGAGAACCAGTGGAATTGAAAGCCTGGGTAAACCGCAAAGAATAACGCCCCAACAGCCGCTAGTTT
The DNA here is from genome assembly GCA_013824385.1 of Anaerolinea sp. The sequence continues at coordinate 557 of PNNU01000070.1, read as the reverse complement.
TCGGCGCTGAGGCATCACCTTTCTCAGAAGAAACCAGAAACAAACCGCTGCCAGAGCGTGCGAGAACACCGCAAAAAGCTGCCAACCGATTCTCGAATCTTTGAAAATTGGAACAAAGACCTGGTAAACATAGCCGAATAAGGGGCGGTCTTCTTTAAAGAATAATTGAAAATTTTCGGCGCTAAAATATTTCTGGAAGAGAATGATGTACCAGTCATCGAGGTAAAAACCGAGCCAGGGGATCAACAAACCATAGGAAAGCATGCAGATTACCAAAAAGCGTCACAGGCATGGGAATGCGCGAGAAAATGGTTGATATTCGTATCAATATGGTTTTCATCCTTAATAGACCCATCCTAAATTGCTTTGTAAGGTATATATGTAAAAAACAATCTTGCGACTTAAGTCAATTACCAAAGTACTTCCTATTTCAATTTTTTCAACTTTCCAAGAAAAAAAGAAACTCGTTTTTAAATAGTTTTACAAAAATAGATGTCATAAACCTTATGGTTAATTTTATCTCAAACAGGAAAGACTCATTTAATTTCCGATAACTT
>PNNU01000069.1 GCA_013824385.1 Anaerolinea sp. | reverse complement strand
CGTCATTTGGGACGTGCAGCGGGTTGGTCCCAGCACTGGAATGCCCACACGAACTGCCCAGGGTGACCTGACCATGGTTAATTTCATCAGTCATGGCGACAAAAATATGATCATTCTGATCCCCGGTTCAATTCACGAATGTTTTGAATTTGGCTGGCGGGCGTTTGACATTGCTGAAAGGCTGCAGACCCCGGTTATTGTGCTCTCTGACCTTGATTTTGGCATGAACATGTGGACGAGCAAAAAATTTGATTATCCTGATCAGCCCATGGATCGAGGAAAAATACTTTGGGAAAAAGACATGGACGAATTCCTGGCTAAACATGGCGGCGTTTGGGGTCGCTACCGTGATGTGGATGGCGATGGAATTCCATGGCGCACATTACCTGGAAACACGCATCCAAAATCAGCCTATTTTGCACGCGGCACCAGTCACAACGAAGACGCCGGCTACACGGAAGACCCGGAAAAATGGGAAACCATATTCAAGCGTATAGCCAATAAATTTGAAACAGGTAAACAGTATTTACCCAAGGCTATTGCAGATGTCAGTCAAAAAGCCCCACTTGGAATCATTGCATCCGGGTCCGCAGACCCTGCTGTGCAGGAAGCGCGTGACTTACTGTCCAAGCAGGGTATTAAAACAGACTACCTGCGCATTCGCAGCCTGCCTTTTGACTCTGAAGTTGAAGATTTCTTGAAGAATCATGAGCAACTGGTAGTACTGGATATCAACCGGGATGGACAGCTTAACCAATTGCTGACCATGACTTATCCGCGCTATGCTGAAAAAACCACCAGCCTGGCTCACCTCGATGGGCTGCCGTTGAATGCCAAATGGGTTCAAACACAGATTCTGTCTCTGAAGGAAGGCAAATAATGACCACACCTTTGCCAAACCCTGCAATTCAAAATGTAAACAAAGCTGGTTTTACCAAGGCTGATTATAAAGGACTGCCCTCCACGTTATGCCAGGGCTGCGGACATAACGGTGTGGCTGCGCAGATTTTATCTGCCTGTTATGAAATGAACCTGGTGCCAGAGAAAGTGGTCAAATTCAGCGGAATCGGCTGCTCAAGTAAAAGCCCCACCTACTTTTTGAGCCGATCTTTCAGTTTCAATGGTTTGCATGGACGTATGCCTTCCTTGGCTCTTGGCGGAATGTTTGCCGACCATACGCTCAAGGCTATTGGTGTCAGCGGTGACGGCGATACAGCCAGCATCGGTCTTGGACAATTCAAACACATGGTAAGGCGCAACCTGCCCATGGTATATATTGTTGAAAACAACGGCGTCTACGGCCTGACCAAAGGACAATTCTCGGCAACCGCAGAACGCGGCTTGCAGCTCAAGAAACAAGGTACCAATCCGTATTTGCCGGTGGACATTGCCATGGAAGCATTGATTTCCAATGCGACGTTTGTGGCGCGTTCCTTTGCCGGCGACCCGCGCCAGGTGAAAGAATTGATCAAAGCAGCCATTGCGCATAACGGCATTGCCGTATTGGATATCATCAGCCCTTGCGTGACTTTCCATAACCACGAGAATTCCTTCCACTCTTACAGCTTTGGCAAGGAACACGAAGAACCGTTGCATGAAATTTCTTATGTTCCGGCACTTGAAGAAATTACGGTGGAAGATTTTGAAGAAGGTACCACGCGTGAAGTAGCCATGCATGATGGCAGCACAGTGGTATTGAAGAAACTCGAGAAGGAATACGATCCGCGGGACCGATGGCAAGCCCTGCACATGCTCGAAGAAGCACACAGTCATGACTGGCTGGTAACAGGTCTTATTTATGTGGATCCCGAAGTTCCGTCGCTATTTGATATTTATAACATTCCCGAGACCCCGTTGAATCGTACGTCGAACGCGAAGCTGCGTCCATCTCGCGAGGCTTTGGATGAAGTGAACAAGTTGATGTTCTAGAAGAGCAGGGATTAGTAATGAGTAATCAGTAATCAGGCTTTCCAAAATGCCTAATACCTGATTACTCGTTACTGATTACTGGTTTTTGAGCTTATGTTATACTCATCGAACACCATCCAAATTAACAGAACGAAAGGATTTGTATGAAACAAGATTTTCTCGCTGTATCCGATTATTCTCCGAAAGATTTGCAAGAGATGCTCGACCTGGCAGTAAGGCTCAAAAAAGAGCATTTTGCCAGCGGAAACCAGCCCCTATTCAAGGGCAAGGTTCTTGGAATGATTTTCCAGAAACCCAGCCTGAGAACCCGTATTAGCTTTGACATGGCCATGCGACATATGGGGGGTGACGCCCTTTACATTTCGCCAGCCGAAATCGGGTTAGGACAGCGAGAAACTGTTCATGATGTAGCCAAAGTCCTTTCAGGCTATGTTGAAGTGATCATGGCTCGCGTGTTTGACCATAAGCACGTGCTCGAACTTGCGAAATACGCTTCTGTTCCAGTAGTAAATGGATTGAGTGATTACAACCATCCCTGCCAGGGTATGGCGGATGCTCTCACGATTATTGAAAAATTCGGCAGTCTAAAAGGTTTGAACGTCACTTATGTTGGTGACGGCAATAATGTAGCTGTGTCATTAATGCACGTTTGCGCAAAACTAGGCGCCAATTTCACCATCGCGAACCCTGAAGGTTATGACATAGTTACCAAAGCAGTTGAAGATGCCAAATCTTTCGCAAAAGAAAGTGGCAGCACGCTCAACTTTATACGTGATCCACACGATGCTGTAAAGAAAGCTCACGTGATTTATACCGATACCTGGACGAGTATGGGACAGGAAGAAGAGACCGAGAAGCGCAAGAAGGTCTTTCCGCCTTATCAGGTGAATGCAGGATTAGTGGCTGAAGCAGACAAAGACGTCATTGTGATGCACTGTTTGCCCGCTCATCGCAATCAGGAATTAACTGATGATGTGGCTGACGGCCCGCATTCTGTCATCTTCCCACAGGCGCACAATCGCCTGCACGCCCAAAAAGCTGTCTTATACAAATTACTGGTAGGGTAAATAAATGAAAACATCCGAATTCATCGAAATTGAAGAGAAATTCGGGGCACACAATTACCATCCTCTGGATGTTGTCATCACCGGAGGAAAAGGTGTTTGGGTAACGGATGTCGAAGGTAACAAATACCTTGACTTCCTGAGTTCCTATTCCGCCTTGAACCAGGGACATGTGCACCCCAAAATTCTCAAAGCATTGATCAATCAAGCCAAGAAAGTGACTCTTACTTCAAGGGCTTTCAGAAATGACCAACTTCCGTTCTTCTATAAAGAACTGGCAGAAATGACGGGCTATGAAATGTCTCTGCCGATGAACAGCGGTGCAGAGGCGGTTGAAACCGCGCTTAAATTAGCCCGCAAATGGGGCTATGCAGTCAAGGGTATCAAACGTCATGAAGCAGAGATCATTGTGGCGGACGGTAACTTCCACGGACGTACTATCTCGATTGTTTCCTTCTCAAGTGAACCTCACTACAAGGATGATTTCGGTCCTTTCACACCCGGTTTTGTTTCTGTGCCTTATGGAGATGCCAAAGCAGTTGAAAAGGCCATCACCAAGAATACGGCTGCCGTAATGCTCGAGCCGATTCAGGGCGAAGGCGGCGTATTGATTCCACCGGCTGGATACCTGGCTGAAGTCAAAAAAACCTGCGAGAAACACAACGTGCTTTTCATGGCGGATGAGATCCAGACCGGCCTCGGACGCACAGGCAAACTCTTTGCCAGTATGTATGATGGTGTAAGACCTGACGTAACCATCATCGGAAAAGCGCTCGGCGGAGGGTTCTACCCTGTTTCTGCTGTGCTGGCTGATACAGCGATCCTGGGACTCTTTACCCCCGGAGAACACGGCTCCACTTTTGGCGGTAACCCGTTAGGCGCTGCAGTAGCAAGAGCTGCCATGCAGGTCATTCGAGACGAAAAGTTGGTCGAAAACGCGGCTGCCATGGGTGAGTACTTCATGAGCGAACTGCGCAAGATCAAAAGCTCTCACATCAAAGAAGTGCGCGGTAAGGGTTTGTTAATCGGTGTCGAACTCCATCCAGAAGCCAGGGGTGCGCGCAGATTCTGCGAAGCACTCAAAGAAAAGGGAATTCTGGCCAAAGAAACACACGACAACGTGATCCGCTTTGCGCCGCCGCTGGTCATTGACCAAAAGACGATTGATTGGGCAATGCCAAGAATCAAAGAAGTATTAATGATGGCGTAAAGAATATTTACATTTTCTTTTTGATTTTTACGGGGCGGTTCGTGAACCGCCCCTACGTTTTTAAAAAATGTGTTTTTATACCCTCTTCATTTTTTAACCCTGTTTTTTAAGTTACAATCGAATAATATTAATCAGGTAATAGAAGGAAACCATTATGCGTTTTGCTAAAATCGTCTGTACGCTCGGGCCGAGTTCATCGGATTGTGACACGATAACTAAACTTATTGAAGCAGGCATGGATGTCGCCAGACTTAATTTTTCGCATGGTACACACGAATCACACGCCGAGTTAATCAAACTAATCCGTGAATGCTCCAAAGTTTTAAAGAAGTCCGTAGCTATTTTGCAAGACCTCCAGGGGCCCAAATTGCGTGTTGGAAATTTGCCCGCAGAAGGCGTTCATCTTGTTGTCGGTGAGACGCTTAACTTATATACCATTGGTTTTGGAAAAGAAGATTTTTCCGGTGAAACGAAATCCCTTCCGTTGGATGTGCCTAATTTAGCCAGAGGTGTTAAAGTGGGCAACCGCATTCTGTTGGATGATGGAAGACTTGAATTACAGGTTACAGAAATCAATGGAGAAACCGTAGTGACTAAGGTCATCACTGGCGGCATGTTGACCTCTCATAAAGGCGTTAATTTACCCGGAGCACATTTGGGGATTCCGAGTTTTACTGAAAAAGACCGAGCTGACCTGAATTTTGGTTTGGCCAATGATGTGGATTACGTAGCCATTTCATTTGTTGAAACTGCTCAAGACATTGAAACCGTGCGTGAGGCGATGAAAGAATTGAATCCTGCCCGTGCCAATACACCCATTATCGCCAAACTGGAACGTCCAGAAGCGGTAAAAAATCTGCACGACATTATCCATGTTACGGATGGTGTGATGGTGGCGCGCGGCGACCTGGGTGTTGAAACATCACCCGCATTGGTTCCCAGCTTCCAAAAAGAGATCATCAGAACTGCAAACAGGCATGCCAAGGTGGTGATTACCGCCACTCAGATGCTGGAATCCATGATCCATAACCCAAGGCCAACTCGTGCCGAGGCGTCTGATGTAGCCAACGCTATTTTTGATGGTACGGATGCTGTGATGCTTTCAGGTGAAACTGCCAATGGAGAATACCCTGTAGAAACTGTGAAAATGATGGATTCCATCGTCCGTGAAGCTGAAAAGCATAATAAAGAATGGGGGCATGCTGAAGAATTTCCGAAGGATGCTATCAAGGGTTATGCATTGAGATTGTGTGCAGCCGCGCGTGAATTGGCACATGATCGTGAAGTTTCCAATGTGGCTGTATTCACTCAAAGTGGTAAAACTGCCTTATTGATGTCGAAGATCAGACCACATGTGCCTATTCTGGCATTATCTCCTGAAGAACGCACATTAAAAATGGTTAACCTCTATTGGGGTGTTATTCCAATGGCTACTCCATATGTGAATACACTTGAAGAGATGGTACACAATGTGGATTCAGCACTCCTTGATGAAAACAAGGTCAATGAGGGTGATCAGATCGTGTTGATCTCGGGCTTTCCGGTAGGCGCCATGCATCTTCCCAATCTGGCGCTGCTGCATGCCGTTGGTGAAGAGGTCTAACCGGGGGCTTAGTGAAAATAAGAATTCTCGACACATCGAAGAAGAAAGACGTCCAATTATTTAAGTCCCTGCCTTTCAAACTATACCGAGGGAATCCGTATTGGGTACCGCCCATCCCTGGTGAGATCGAATTTGCCATGGATCGGAGCCGGCATCCTTTTTACGCGCATTCAGAAGCTGATTTTATTATTGTTGAATCCGGCCGGGACGTTCTCGGGCGGATTCTCGTTTTGCATAACAAGAATTACTGCGATTACCATAAAGAAAATACAGCTTTTTTCTTTAATTACGAGGCCGTTGAAGACCAACAAGTAGCCAATTTAGTTCTTTCCGCTGCACAGGAATGGTGCAAACAACGCAAGATCGGTGAGATTGTTGGTTCGCGTGGATTGCTGCGTTCGGCTTGTATAGGTTTGCTGGTGAAAGGGTTTGATCAGCAGCCAGCCACAGGAATGACATACAACCTGCCTTATTATGAAAACCAACTCTTAGGGTGTGGGTTTGAAAAATTCTCTGATCATTTCTCAGGCGTGCTTGATACTCACATCAACCCAAAAGTGCATGAAGTTGCTAAAAAGGTGCTTTCTCGGGGTAAATTTAGAGTGCAAACATTCAAGACCACAGACGAAATGAAGGCATGGATCCCGAGAGTGGACGAAATTCATCACCGCGCTTTTTCTGAGAACCCAGGTTTTGTACCATCAACACCTGCTGAATTTGACGATTTGGCAGGCAATATTATCGCGTTGGCCGATCCGCGTTATGTAAAGGCGATCATGTACGGAGAGGAAATTGCCGGTTTTATCATTGCCTTCCCCAATATCAACAGCGGATTGCGTTTTGCTAAAAGTAAATTCTATCCGATTGGCTGGTTGGGATTGTTGTTGGCAAAGGCTTATCCCAGTGTGATCGATATTGAAGTGGTCGGAATGTTACCAGAGTACCAAGGACTTGGCGGAAATGCGCTGCTCTATTCTGAATTGGATAAAGTGATCACGGGTCCACGAATTAAAAGAGCGGAAATTGTTCAAGTTGATGAACGCAACTTCAAGAGCAAATCAGACATGGATACGATGCAGGTGATGTGGAACAAAACGCATAGGACATTTAGGAAAGTAATCAGTAATTAGTGATTGAGAAGAGCAATTTCATTTAACCACGAAATACACGGAATAAACTAAATGAAAGAGCAAAAGAACGAAATGGTGTTTAGTGACCGTGAACCGAGAACTGATATTTATATATTATTTTTGTTTATTGTACTTATTTTTCGTGTGGTTCGTGTGGTTCGTGGTTAAATGCATTTAAGGAGACTCATATGTTCAATACACTCATTTCTACAACTGAACTTGCTGACCACCTCAAAGACCCCAACTGGGTGTTGATTGACTGCCGGTTTGACCTGGCGGATAAAGATTGGGGGGCAGAAGAGTATGCTGAATTGCACATCCCGGGGGCAGTCTATGCACACTTGGAGAAAGATATTTGCGGGCCGATAACGCCAACTTCAGGCCGGCATCCGCTACCAGACGGGAACGTGTTTATTGCAGCCATGCAGCGCCTGGGAGTCAATAATGACAGCCAGGTGGTGGTGTATGATGCCACCGGCGGCGGAATGGCGGGGAGACTTTGGTGGCAGTTGAAATTCTACGGTCACGAAAAAGTCGCCTTATTAAACGGCGGTTTGCCACAATGGCTTACTGAAGGACGCCTGACAACAGAAGGCGTTGAGTCCAATCTGGTTGGAGATTTCACCGGTAACACTAATGAGAGAATGATGATCACCACCGATGAGGTAAAGTCTTTGTTGGGCTCCAAGACACATGCAATTATTGACGCACGCGCCCCTGAACGTTTCCGCGGCGAGGTGGAACCTATAGACGTTGTGGCGGGGAGCATCCCAGGTGCGCTGAACCGTTTCTACAACGACAATATGGATAAGAACGGCCAGTTCCTGCCCGCTGAAAGCCTAAAAACGGCTTTTGAGACGCTTTTACACGGTCTCAAGCCTAAAGATGCAGTGGCTTACTGCGGATCGGGTACAACGGCCTGTCACAACCTGGTAGCCATGGCTTATGCAGGTCTACCGATGCCGAGATTGTACGTGGGCTCATGGTCCGAGTGGATCAGGGATGCGAACAATCCAGTAGGTAAAGGGTAAGCTATTGGTGCCTAAAAAGGGGAGAAAATGAAACCCATAATTATTCCATTAAGTATGTCCAACCTCTTCCTGATCCCTTGCATGGGCGGATATTTGCAGGTGGATACAGGCTACGAGTTGGATTATCTTGTCTACCGCAAGAATCTCACAAAAGCAGGCATCAAACTTGAAGAGATTAGGTTTCTCTTCTTGACGCATCATCACGATGACCATGCAGGGTTTCTAAATGAATTAACCAGTGAAACGGATCTCACAATAATTGCACACGAACAAGCCAAAGAGCTGCTAAAAACCGGTAAGAATGACAAGTCCCGCGGCGGTGGGTACGTGAATGGTGTAATCAATTTCGTGGCAGGCATAAAAATGCGCTTCGATCCGCGCTGGACACTGACTTTTCCGCCATTTACGCTGCGGGAGAGTGACATTCTGGTATCCTCGGATGATGATAAACTACTGCGAAAAATCGGGATTCAAGGCAGAATTCTGACCACTCCTGGGCACTGCGTGGATCATATCGCCATCGTCCTCGATAACGGCGACACCTTCTGCGGAGATGCTGCAGCCAGTTTTTTACTGGCGCTCGGTACCCGCTACTGCACGGTGTTTATGACCAACATGGAAGACGCCTATAGAAGCTGGCAGAAGATGCTGGATGCCAGGGCACAGTTGATTTATCCGGCACACGGAAAGCCATTTTCCGCGGAGAAATTGAGACAAAACATGGGGAAGTTCAAGACGAAAGATTTGATTCGATTCTTCTAACGTTAAAAAAGGTAGGTTCAACACCTCTCTCTTTACTCGAGGGCGCAGACATCGCGTAGGAACCAATCTAATCCATGGAAAAAGGAAAATTCCAAATTGGCTTCCTGATTTTTTTTTAAAAAACCTTGGTGGGGATTGCTTCACCCTGACATGAGCATTTGAGATATTGGACTTGAACCTTTGGTTGCAATTTTCGTTTATGGAGTTTTTTTATCAGGGTTCGCAATGACAATATTTTTTTTCAATGCGGAATCGATCATCATATCCATTATGGGATATAGAAGGCGACCGACGAAGTGGTGAAGCCAGTACATGAGCTTGCCTTCGCTGCCGGGTAGCACAATGTACTTCTTTCTAGCGACAGCTTTGAGGGTTTCAAGCGCCACGACATCGGGGTCCAGCAATTTGGCTGAACCGGCAATCTCTTTGGTGACGGCAGGCTTGAACTGGCTCTCGTAGGTGAGCTGGGGAGTATCCGTGTCGGGGGGGAAGACGATGGACACCTGGATGCCATCCGGTTTGAGCTCGGAGCGCAAGGCGTCTGAAAAGCCGCTGACGGCGAACTTGGATGCGCCATAGGCGGTGTAGCCGTAGACACCGATGAAACCGGCAATGGATGAAATGTTGACGATCACACCGGATTTGCGCTGCTGCATTAATGGAACGAGCACTTTGAGCACATTTACAGTGCCGAAATAGTTGACATCCATCATCCAGTGGAAGATGTCGTCGCCCAGGTCCTCAAAGCGGCCAGGATGGGCCACACCGGCTGAGTTAAACACCATATCGGGCAGGCCGTTGGCGTTGACGAAATCTGACAAGGATTTTTCGACATCGTCCTTATTAGACACATCAGTCTGGATGGTGATGATCTTTTGATCGTGATGAAGTTTGGCTTTACCTAGATCTTCGGCAGCCGAGGCAAGCACGTCCGCACGACGGGCGAGGATGGCGACATGGCCGCCATTCAACAATATTTGTCTGGCAAGCGCCAGGCCAATGCCGCTGGAACCGCCGGTGACGAGTGCTAATTTGTTTTGGTAAAAATCCATAATGACCTCTCTAATGTCCGCAACTGCCGCAAGAACCGCCGCTGCATCCGCCGCAGCCACCGCCGCCGCCAGAAGCCGCTCCGCCTGAACGCCCGTCACTCTTGGAGTAGCACAACGACAGCGCGCGTGTGGTATCTGTGGATTGGCATGACTTGCAGGCGATCTCGGTATCGGCGTCTTTCATGGGACGAATAGCTTCAAATTTAGTATTACATTTCTGGCATTGATATTCGTAGATCGGCATATTATATTCTCGCTTGCTGATTAGTTTTGCGTAGTATAAAAACGCAGGGCGTAAATGGCAATCCCGGCCGCTACTGCCACGTTAAGCGAATTCTTGTTGCCAAGCATGGGCAGAGAGAGCGTCAGATTGGATTGTTGCAGCAGCACCGGGTCCACACCTGATATTTCGTTGCCCAGGATTAATAACACGGGTTTATCCGATTCGATTTGCTTGACTTCAGTAAACAGGTCAATTGAATTCTGGGCAGCTTCTAGCGAATACAAAAGGGTGCCTGCCTCTAGTTGATCGATGACATCGAGGGCGTTGCGATGGTAGGTCCAGGGCACAAAACCTTCGGCACCCAGACCGGTCTTGATGATCTTGGGGTGGTCTGGAGTAGGCGTAGTGCCGCAGCAATAAATGTGGTTGACACCAGCGCCATCCGCGGTGCGGAAGATGGAGCCGACATTGAGGGTGCTGCGCAAGTTATCGAGCAGCAAATCCACGCGCCGGGCGGAGCTGAACTGAGGCAGGCTGGCTGCCTTCACATTGGTGAAGGGTTCGCCTGAGGCTGACAGGGGTGACTTGCAGAACGGACAGATTTCCATGTGTTCCACGGACAGATTGGTCGGAAAGCGCAGCCTGCACTCCGGATTCTGACACTCGAAAATCTGAAAAAATTGCTCAGGCATTGGGTTCTGCTTCTTCTTCAGGAACAGGCAGAAGAGCCAATTCCGTACGCACAACGTCCACAACGAAGGGAGAGATGCCCAATTCTTCAAGTACTTCTTCAGGCCGGCCGGTGAGGGCTGGCATGGCCATCAAACGCATGTTGATGGTGGCTGGCATGGTCGCTGTGAAAGTCAATTGCTTGATCAATGGACGCAAATCGTACTGCTTTCCGCGGCGTTCGCGCAGACAGTTTTCGGCGGCGTTCAATTGGTTGACCTTTTCTTGTATGGGCGCCAGGTCACAATCCTCGGGCAGGGTGACACAGTAGGTCGCGGATTCCACGATGGTTTGCAAAGGGGGACTCCTGAGGGGGATGCTGGTGAGTGTTTGAATCTCAATTCCCGGCTGAACGGTTTTCTCAAGCTTGGCTTGCAGAATGGCAAGGGTATCATCCGAGTCGCACCAGAAATCCAGCAGTTCCACGTTACTGGTGAACCCCAGCGGCAAT
>PNNU01000068.1 GCA_013824385.1 Anaerolinea sp. | reverse complement strand
TGAATTCCTTGGAGCTTAAGCCATAGCGTCCGCCGATGATGCGGGGAAGAACCTTGAAGGCCGTCTGACCGGCTTCCATGGCTTCATTAATGGCAGTGACGACATCCAGATACAGCGGCTCGCCAATGGAACCAGCTTCTTTGGTGCGGTCAAGCACGGCCAGGGTCTTTACTGAGGCGGGCAGGGTTTTGACGAAATCTGTTACTGAGAATGGGCGATAAAGTCTAACATTTACCACACCCACTTTGCTGCCTTGCTTGTTCATGAATTTCGCGGTTTCTTCGGCAACTTCAGCACCGGAACCCATGATAATGATCACTTCAGTGGCATCAGCAGGGCCGGTGTAATCAAAGAGATGATATTTGCGGCCTGAGACCTTGGCGAACTGATCCATGGCTTTTTGTACAAAGGCAGGGGTCTTTAGATAGAAAGTGTTGCAAGATTCGCGTGCCTGGAAGTACACATCCGGGTTTTGTGCAGTACCACGCACTGAAGGATGTTCAGGAGACATGGCACGTTTACGCAAGTCAGTGATCAACTCTTCATTGATCATTTCGCGAATCTGGTCATCGTCGAGTTTTTCGATCTTGTTGACTTCGTGAGAGGTGCGGAAGCCGTCAAAGAAATGGCAGAATGGCACGCGAGATTCGAGGGATGCGGCATTTGCGATCAGGGCATTATCCTGGGCGGTTTGCACAGAATCAGAAGCGAGGAAAGCGAAGCCGGTTTGACGGGCGGCCATGACGTCGGAGTGATCGCCATAAATGGATAGGGCATGTGCAGCGATGGTTCGTGCTGCAACATGGAATACGGTTGGAATTAATTCACCGGCAATCTTGTACATATTTGGGATCATCAACAACAAACCTTGAGAAGCAGTAAAGGTTGTGGTGAGTGACCCGGTTTGCAGGGCGCCGTGAACAGCACCAGCTGCGCCGCCTTCAGATTGCATTTCCATCACAGAGGGAACTGTTCCCCAAAGGTTCTTTTTGCCGACTGCTGCCCAACCATCGGCGTGTTCGCCCATGTTTGAAGATGGGGTGATGGGATAAATAGCCACCACCTCGGCCAAACGATATGCCACACTGGCCACTGCCTCGTTTGCATCAATTGTGATCATTTCTCGTTTCATTGTTTTTTACTCCATTAAAAAGGGTAAGGGGCAAAAAAACACCCCTGATTCGCGATCCGGTTGTTCATACATTATAAACCCAAAAAACCCTCATTAAAGGATAATTTGTTACATTATTTGAGGAAAAATGCTATTAATCAGATTAATTAAACGGATTTATTGATATATTTTTGGGCTAACATTAAAACCGCAAGTGTCTTGCTGTCGTCCAATTTTCCGTTATTGACCAACTCAAGCACCTGACTTAAAGGGATTTTTTTGACATTAATAAATTCATCTGCGTCAGGGGCGAGAGGTGCGGGATATAAACCGGTCGCTAAAAAGCAGTACATAAATTCATTGGCGTAACCCGGGCTCATGTAAAAATTGCCCAGAGATCTGATCTCGCCGGCGTCCATGCCAATTTCTTCTCTGAGTTCACGGCGCGCAGTTTCAACTGGATCTTCGTCGATCTCGATTTTCCCGGCGGGAAGTTCAAGCAGGGTTTTTCCGGCGCCGATGCGATATTGCTCTACAAAATAGACATTGTCTTCGTCATCAATGGGCAAGATTGTGATCGCGTTTTGGATATCCACCAATTCATAGGTCTTGATTTTTCCGTTTGGGAGCGGCACATCTATGTTTTTGACTGTGAATAGCTTTGCGGTAAAAACAGTACGATTTGCGTTCTCAGAATTATTCATGGATTAATCCTCACTTAAATTATACTGGCGGGTGAGCCACCCGCCAGTATTTTGGAAATTAAAGAATCATTTAAGGGATCTGTAGAACTTGTCCAACAGTTATCACTGATCCTGCGGGCAAACCGTTGGCTGCAAAGATGGTGTTTGGATCAGCATCACCATACCAACAGGCGATTCCACCAATTGTGTCTCCAGCACGGACGGTGTAAGTCGCGGGGTGAGCATTGCGTGCACGACCTGCGCCAAACGATCCGGATTGCGGAATCTTAATCACTGTGCCGGCATAGGGTTGAGAGTTGGCGTTCATGCCGTTCAAGCTGAGCAAATCTGCAGGAACAACATCAAAACGCCTTGCAAGACACCATAGATACTCACCAGCTTCGATGGTATAAGTTGCGGGTCGACCAGGAGTGGGTGATGGATAGGTTATTTTGGTGGGTGCCGCAGTCGCCAAACTCACGGGGGTTGAAGTTGGAACTGATGGCACAAGAATTGAAGAGGTCGAAGTAGGTGTGATCTCGCCACCGACGCCTAATGTAGTATTTGGAGTAGGGGTCTCAAACGAAAATGAAGGTGTGCTGGTGGATATTGATGGAAAACTCGTGTCTTTGGTTGACAACGCCATGGCTGTCTGTGTTTGTTTGAGGATATCGGCCATGATCTGAGGTTGGGTAGCCACAGGAAACGGAATTTCGCTGTTAGTGGCTGTCGCTTCGGCGCCAGTTGACGTGGGTGAAGTTGTGGCCGGACGAGCACAGGCAGAAAATAATACAACTGTTATGGCAAGTGTGACCATTAACCCAATATATTTTTTATTCATCTTGTTTCTCCTCATCCAGTTTCAATATCGGGTCTGCCCCTAATGTAATAATTCTCTGCCACCGTTTCTGGATTTTCAAATGGTAGCACATGATTATTCGGCGTCAAGCAGGCCCATCAGTATTCTGTGTTGCACTTCTCGTGCCAAAAACGGATTATTGTGGATCTTGTCTAACAGTATCCAATTGCGTATACACAAAACCATCCAGTGTTATTATCGGCCGTTTAAGCCTAATTATTAGAAAATCATCAATATTTCATTAGAGTCTGCAAATTACTATTGACATTCCAATTTTAAACGCACTACAATTACCTTATGGAATATAAGGATTATTACAAGGTACTGGGCGTAGAACGAGATGCGACTCAGGAAACCATCAAAAAGACCTATCGTAAATTGGCGATGAAATATCACCCTGATCAAAACCGGGGAAACAACCAGGCTGAAGAAAAGTTCAAGGACATTAACGAAGCCTACGAAGTCCTGAGCGATCCCAAGAAACGGCAGCGCTATGATCAATTGGGAGCCTCTTATTCCCAATGGCAGAACCAGGGCGGTCAACGCGGTGGATTTAATTGGGATGATTGGGTGACCAACCAACAGCGTGGACGTAGACAAACCGTGGACGTGAACGATTTTGGTGATGGCTTTGGAGGTTTCTCTGATTTCTTCAGTGCTATTTTTGGCGGTATGCAAGGGGGTGGAAGATCCGTTACACGGCAGCCTGTCAAGCCCTCTGTGATTGAACAAAAAGTGCCAATCACGGTTAGTGAAGCATATCTTGGCACCCAACGTCAATTTCAAATTGGCGATCGCAAGATTGAAGTTAAGATTCCTGCCGGAGCTGTGACCGGCACAAAAGTGCGCATGGCTGGGGCTGTTCCATCCACAACATCCGGTCACAAAGCCGACATCCACCTTATTATTGAAGTAATGCCAGATGCCCGCTTTGTCATTCAGGGTGTTGATCTGACCACAGAGGTAAAAGTGGATGTGTTAACGGCTGTTTTAGGCGGTACGGCAACTGTTTCCACCCTTTCGGGTGATGTGAGATTGACCATCCCCGCTGGAACACAGCCTGGACAAAAAATCAGATTAGCTGGCCGAGGTCTGCCAAAACTGAAAGATAACAAAGAATTTGGTGACCTGTTTGCGGTAATCAAGGTAGAAATTCCTCGAAAACTGACCGATAAGCAACGTAAAAAATTTGAAGAGCTGAAAGGCTTATAGGTAAGCAGGAGTCAGACATGAAAAAAAGCATTACAGTAGTCATTTCGATATTGTTCCTTCTCGGGTTAATGGCCTGTCAATTCTCTCCAAACCTTGGGTTTTTGGGCGCCAAAACAACCCAACCAGCAACAGTTGTCGTGGTGACACCGACTGCACAACCTTCCTATTCTGGAGGAAGCATTGGGATTACTGATTCAGTTTTATCTGATATCTTTGCCAGGGTTAATCCGGGTGTCGTATCAATATTTATCTCATCAGATCAAGGACAAGCCTCAGGGTCAGGGTTTGTATATGACACTGCCGGGCATATTGTTACCAACTATCATGTGGTTGACGGTGCTAACTATATTGAAGTGGATTTTCCAAGCGGCTTAAAAGCTGAAGGCACTATATTGGCTACCGATCTTGATTCAGATATTGCAGTGATTAAGGTTAATGTTCCTGCAGATCAATTAGTTCCCATCCCTTTGGGAGATTCAGATGCCCTCAAGGTGGGACAGTTTGTTGTAGCCATTGGTAACCCATTCTCCACTTTTTCGAGCACCATGACGCTTGGCATTGTCAGCGCCAAGGGACGCATCCTCGATTCAATCAGGACCGATGAGAATCAAAATTCATTCACTGCCGGTGACATTATCCAAACCGATGCGACCATTAATCCGGGTAATTCAGGCGGTCCGTTGTTAAATCTTAACGGTGAGGTGATTGGTGTTAACCGTGCCATCCAAACCACGGGCACGACTTCTGACGGTTCGCCTGTGAACAGCGGAATTGGCTTTGCAGTCTCCATCAATATCGTGAAAAAAGTGCTGCCCACATTGTTGTTGGGCGAAAAATATGATTATCCGTACATTGGAATTTCGAGTTCCCCTTATGATTTCACCCTGGCGGAATACCGCGCACTTGGCATCAGCCAGACCAGCGGATGCTATATCACTTCTGTAACTGCCGGTGGCCCGGCGGAACAAGCGGGTTTACTTGGCGGAACCAAAACGACAGAGATCCCCAATTTATCTGCTGGCGGTGATTTGATTATTGCTGTGGATGGAAACCCTGTGATTTCTTATGGCGACCTTATTAGTTATGTTTTTACTCACAAGTCGCCGGGCGATCAAATTTCATTAACCATCATCCGTGATGGTAAACAAACGGAGGTGACCCTGACCCTTGGTAAACGCCCGTAAGGGCAGTTGAGTTCTTTATCAATTGAGGAGGTTTTCATGTTTACGGAAACAAGTTTGCGGAACATCCGAGATTTTTCTGCGATTTTTCCAGTGGTGAGTGTGTATCTCAATACCGAACCCTCCCTGGGTAACGCAGAGACCCACCGTCTTCGGTTGCGCAACATGCTCAAGGAATTACCCCTCGAAAACGAGATCCATAAGATTGAAGAATTCTTTGCACATCGATATGATTGGTCGGGCCGCGCTGTGGCTGTGTTTTCATGTGTACCGGCTAATTTTTTTGAGTTTATCCCCTTATCCATTCCAATAAAAGATTTCATCAAGATCGCTTCAAAACCCGAAATTGAACCCCTTGAAGACTTGCTGCAAGATGTGAATCACCTGGGTGTGGCCTTAGTTGACCAACAAGGCGCGAGGTTGTTTTATTACAACATGGGCGAGATGGTCGAACAGGAAGGAATAGTGGGCGACGAAGTAAAGCATGTAAAATCAGGCAGTTCCACCTCTTCTCACGGCTTGCGTGGAGGGTCGTTCGACGGCGCTCGCAACGAACAAGAAAAGATTGGCCGTAATATGCGGCATGCCCGTGAATTTGCTGAAAAATTCTTCAGAGCCCACAAGGTGAAGAAGATTATGATCGCTGGAAGCGAAGACAACATTGCCCAGTTTAAATCCGGGCTGCCCAAGGAATACCAAAACATGATCACCGGTACTTTTTCGATCAGTATGACCGCCAGTCATGCGGATGTGTTGAACAAAATAGTGCAGGTGAGCAAGCAGACTTAACCGCGAACAGTTAAAGACAAAGTCCCAAATTCTTAGGAATTTGGGACTTTTCTATTAAGGAGCAATAACGTTCTATTTGAGATTATTGATCAAGAGCAGCAGGTTGGAATATATGGTTTCAAGATCGGCCAAAGATTGATCGGGGGCTGTCTCAAGATTAGCCTGGGCGTCTTCGATTTTGGCTTTGAACCCTGAAATCGAGTCGGGATCCAGGCCGGCTTTCTCAAGTTCGGTCAGGTCAGCCGCGACAAAGCTCAATGCCTGTCTGGACGAAGACGGATCAAGTTTGGATAAAGAGGCCCTGGCAACGTTGACGTCAGACTGGAATTTGTAGATGACCTTCAATAATTCTGTTTTGGCCAGCAGTGTGGTTTGTGCTTCTATAGTGGCTTGCGCGCTGGCCAGGTTCTCATTGGCAACAGTAAGGTCAGCATTGGCGGCATCAAGGGTACTTTGCAAGTTGGTGGCGTTTTCTGCGGCGGAGGCGGCAACTTCGGTTAATTGAACCTGGGCAGCCGCAAGGGCTTCGCTTTTGGGCTGGTAAACAACAAACCAGGTCAGTAATGCACCACCCAAAAAAGCCACCAACGCCACGATGACCCATGGGAGGGCGCGGTCAATTATTCCCTTTTTGGGCGACGGGGTGGAGACAATTTCAACTACCGGTTTGTTCTCGGTTACTTTTTCAGCGGGGCTGTCTTCCGCTTGCACATTGTTTTCTGGATCCATCTTAGTTATCCTTTCGACATACGTTATCAATTATTTAAGTATAACGCCTAAAAACGATTAGACAAACCCTATTTCGCGTTGTTTCGCGTGGTCAGGTTATAATCCAAACTATGGATTCTACAACAGACGCAGTCTCAACCGACAACAGACAAATAGCCAGGGCTTCTGGAACGATCATGTTCGCCTTTGTTATCGGGCAGATTATAGGTTTTGCATACACCATTTTAAGCGCTCGTCAATTTGGCACGAGCATGGAGATGGATGCGTTTTTTACAGCCAATAAATTCCCGGATATTCTATATCAATTGGTTGCCGGTGGAGCATTAGCCTCCGCATTTATTCCCACCTTTACGGGCTTGTTGTCCAAAGGAGATCGCGCACAAGGTTGGAAACTGGCTTCGGCGGTGATCAATCTTGTAACGTTGATTTTGTTGGTGGTGGGTGTTATATCCGCAATCTTCGCGCCCTGGATCGTGCGTAATATTCTTGTACCCGGGTTCACTGACCCTGCCAAGTTCCAATTGACTGTCAATCTATTGCGCATCCAACTCATTGCGCCGATCATATTTGGCGTTAGCGGGTTATCCATGGGAATATTGAATTCCCACCAAAAGTTTCTATGGCCAGCTTTGGCTCCGGCCATGTATTCGGTCGGTAAGATCATCGGTGTCATATTTCTAGCCCCGTCCATGGGAGCTTATGGTCTGGCCGTTGGTGCAGTGATTGGCGCGTTAATGCACTGTCTGGTGCAATTGCCTGCATTATTGAGGCTGCCCGAACGTAGATTTTCTCTAACCCTGGGATTAAATATGCCAGAGGTGAGGAGCGTTGCCAGGTTGATGGGACCCCGTCTTTTGGGGGTCGCATTTGTACAACTCAACTTTATGGTTAATTATAATTTGTCCTCCCACCTGGGGGATGGCCCATTATCTGCGATCACCAATGCTTTTACATTAATGATGATCCTGGAAATTGTTATTGCTCAATCCATCGCTATCGCTGCATTTCCAACCTTTTCAGCACAGGTTGCCAAAGGAAAAATTGAGGAAATGCGTTCGTCTCTCACTTCATTGCTGCGTAGTCTGCTATTCCTGACAATCCCCGCATCTTTGGGTATTGTGCTTTTGCGCGTTCCAATTGTCTCAATTGTCTTCCAGTATGGGAAATTTGATTCCACCTCCACTCAATTGGTAGCCTGGGCTCTGTTGTTTTATGGTATTGGGTTGGTGGGCTTTTCCGTAGTCGAAATTGTATCCAGAGCTTTTTATGCACTGCATGATACTAAAACACCGGTAATTGTTGGGGTGATCACTATGATCATCAATATCGGTTTGAGTTTCTTGTTTTTGAATCTGTTCCCTCGCTGGGGATGGATGCCGCATGGTGGACTCGCGTTATCTATGACCACGGCAAGTTTTCTTGAAATGGCAATTCTTTTATTCTATATGCGGCGCAGGTTATCCGGACTTGATGGTTCCAATTTGGTAAACGGATTAGTTAAAGCGTCGATTGCCGGCGGGATAATGTCTCTGGCTGTGTGGGGATGGTTATCTGTTTCGCTTAATTATTCAAAATGGGTGGTCGGTTTTGGCGGTGTTGCAATTGGAGTTCTGGCCTATATAATGGGATTGTGGTTGTTGCGCGTTCCTGAGTTGAAAATGGTTCTGCAAATTGGCTCCAAACTGTTGTCGAAATTTGGAGGCAGCAAGAAAGGGGATGTATGACTCTGATAATTCGCCCAGCGACAAAGGAAGACTCGGTTACTGCTGCCGCGTTGTTGGCAGAAACCAACGGTGAATTTGGTGTGGAAGTGCTTGGTCTCGGCAAACCTGACCTGCAATTCTCCGCACTGCGGCAGTGGTTCGCGGATACTGGTAATCGATTTAGTTATCAATGCAGCACCATCGCCGAAAAGTATAGAATCCCTGCTGGCTTACTCCTGGCTTTCCCTGGTTCAAAATTGACCAGGCTTGAGTTGGGATGCGCCAGGCGTATCTTTCATATTTATGGCTTTAGTGGCGCCTTCAAAATGATGTGGCTCAACAAATCTCTGGTAAACAACAAAGAAGCTGAAAACGATGAATACTTGATCGCCCACCTGGCCGTGGACGAAGGTTTCAGACGCCAGGGCATCGCGCAAGCGTTGCTCGAAAAAGCCGGCCAGGATGCCCTTTCTTTAGGGCTAAACAAGTTAGTCCTTGAAGTGGAGATCGGCAACGATAAAGCCATTGCGCTTTATCGCAAAGCTGGTTTTGAATTAGTAAACACTGTATATTTTAATTCAGATGCGGCCAGGCTTAAATCCCCCGGTTTTTACAAGATGTCAAAAAACCTCTGAGGAGTGTTAAAAATGGTAAAGAATTCCGGTCAAGAGTTTATGATAAATTCTCGTTACGAAAACCTTAGCCCGACTCCACAAGAGGGCGGCTTGATCCCCCAACCGCCATTGGAATTACCCCTGCCAGAAGGGGCGACCCTGATTCCGTTGCCTGAACATGAGACTATCAATTTGTCTGCCATGGACCTGCGCAACGCGGTGGAGTCTCGCCGGACTTTACGAAAATATGCCTCCACACCTCTTACTCTGGAAGAGACGGCATATCTGTTGTGGGTGTCGCAGGGGGTGAAGCATGTTTCGGCAAGACCCTCCACGGCGCGGACGGTGCCGTCCGCGGGGGCCAGGCATGCTTTTGAGACCTATTTATTGGTCAATCGTGTGGAAGGGCTAAAACCCGGCCTCTTCCGTTACATGGCGATTGAGCAGGCGCTTGTTAATCTGAACGCGGACTCAGATATCATGCTGCAGTTGAAAGACGCCTGTCTGGGTCAGCCGCAGCTCGAGAACTGCGCCGCCGCCTTCATTTGGGTGGCCGTGGTGGAGCGTATGTTTTGGCGCTACGTTGAGCGCGGCTACCGTTACCTGCACCTCGATGCCGGGCATGTCTGTCAAAACCTGGCGCTGGGCGCCGAACAGATCGGCAGCGGCATCTGCCCGATTGCCGCGTTTGATGATGTCAAGCTGAACACTGCTCTTGGCCTGGACGGCGAATCCATGTTCGTGGTTTACCTGGCCACGGTGGGAAAGAAAGGTTGAGAACTGAGAACTGAGAATAGAGAGCCGAGAGCCGTAAAAACAGACATCTTCAAAAAGGGTTTCTTTGCGGTCTTGGCGTCTTGGCGAGAGAAATTCTAATTATGGCAGGGGGTGAAACGGTATTTATTATTTTGCATAAAAATATACAGTGTTTATTATAAATAGATGGAACACCTATTTGCTACTTTCTACGAAATGAATTGTCAGTTAAGTGGATACCAAGACCGTATATTACACAAATATTAGTGCCAGAGGAATCCATTTGTCAATCATCAGGGTTATGGAATAGTAGCTGATTATCACCCGTTCCCGACAAAAGCGCACGAAAACGGTATGAATTGTGTTCAATTTGATCTCAAATTTAACAACTAAAAACTATAATTATTATCCAATTAATACTTTGATTAACCCCAATACACAGTTAACAAAAAAGACACGACTTGAAATAGTCGTGTCTTACTTTATAAAATAAACAGTGTTTATTTTGCCAAGATTTTGGTCATCTCAATGAACTTGGCAGAGAGCGTCTTGGTGTGAGAGATTACCTCATCAATGGGTACGGCCACCATCTCTGTTCCCTGGAGTGCGGTCATTACGTTGGTTTTTCCTGCGATCAGAAACTCAACGGCAGTCACTCCGAAGCGGGTGGCCAGCATGCGGTCAAACGCGGAAGGTTTTCCGCCGCGTTGGATGTGGCCCAAAATGGTGACGCGGGTTGAAAAACCGATATCCATGGCGTCAATCTTGGCCGCCAACTCAAGGGCATGTGGTTCATAGCCTTCAGCCACCACGATGATGGCGTGAGACTTGCCGCGACGGTAGGCGTCTTCAATGGCATTGGCAACGTCTTCGGGTGGCGTCTTGTATTCGGGAATCAGTACCAATTCCGCACCGCACACGATACCGGCCTGCACCGCCAGGTAGCCTGATGCCCGGCCCATGGTTTCTATTAAAAAGGCGCGGTTGTGTGAAGAGGCAGTATCGCGGATTTTGTCGATGGCATCCACGATAGTGTTAAGCGCAGTATCCACACCGATGCACATGTCGGTGCCGTAAATATCATTGTCAATACTGGCCGGCACACCTACCACGGGGATGCCCTTGGCAACCAGTTTTTGAGCACCGTTCAGAGACCCATCGCCACCCGCCACGATGACGGCATCCATGCCGGCGTTGTTGATCTGTCTGACGGCTTCACGCTGTCCGCTCGGTTCACGAAATTCCAGACTGCGTGCAGTTTGCAAAATGGTGCCGCCGCGCTGCAAAATTCCACTCACATCTCGAACACCCATTTCATGAAACTTGCCATGGATAAGGCCTTCAAACCCGCCTTCAATCCCCAGGGTCTTGATGCCATAGGCAGCGCAAGTACGCACGACCGCCCGAATAAACGGGTTCATTCCGGGGGAATCCCCACCAGATGTCATTACACCGATTGTTTTAATTGTTGATTCTTCCATTTTACTTTCCTAACTATGACTAAACGATTTCGACCTGCACGTTTTCAGGGCCGACCAATTCTACCAGCTTATTTAGCAATTCGGAATTGGCTGCAGTCGTATCGTTGGGGAAATCAAGCAGGTGTTTTCTTCCCCGCTCAAAGATCAAGAAGCAATAGTGATCCTCGCC
>PNNU01000067.1 GCA_013824385.1 Anaerolinea sp. | reverse complement strand
TTCAAATTACTGCTATTTGTAATGGTCGATGGATGGTATCTCATCACTAGATCACTCATGCTTAGTTTTGGTGGTGGATAAATGGATGAAGCTTACTTAATTACACTCTCTCAGAATGCTATAACCTTAATGTTGGTAGTTGCCGGCCCAATATTGCTGGTGAGTTTATTAATTGGTACTATAATTAGTCTTATTCAAGCTGCAACCCAGGTCAACGAAGTCACAATGACCTTTATTCCAAAAATTGTTGGCATTGGATTGATTCTGCTCTTGTTGGGGTCTTGGATGATGCAACAAATTCTCGTATTTACAACCGGGATTTTCAACAGCTTACCAAACTTCGTAAAATAATTTTGATCATATATTGGAATAAACTATGCCCACATCAAAAGTAGATACGATAATTAGAACTGTTGAAAACCTTCGGCCGATGCCGACGAGTATAACGCGCGCGTTAAGAGCAATTGAAGATTCCAACGCCACATCTACAGAGATTTCTGAGATTATTGGCCTTGATCAAGCTCTTTCAGCCTCCATACTTCAATCCGCTAATTCCGTGGCAATGGGTTTTTCGACGGATTGTTCAAAATTATCTGAAGCCGTCATGCGTCTTGGTTTTAAACGATTAAAAGGTTTAATTCTTGGAATCGCCGCGGTTGGTCCTTTTAACCAAAGTTTAAAAGGTTATCGTTTTGGAGCTGGTGAACTCTGGAATCATTCTATTGCGACTGCTGTTTCAGCTGAATGGATTGCACGTGAGCTTCGTTATCCGGACCCTGAAGAAGCCTATACTGCAGGTTTGCTACACGATATGGGCAAACTCTTTTTAGATCAATTTGTGTTTTCTGATTACACAAGAATTGTTGATCTTATGCTTAAATATAAATTAACTCTTTATATGGCTGAAGAACAATTGCTTGGAATTGATCATGCAAAAGTTGGCGGATTAATCGCTGAAAAATGGAATTTCCCTGTTGTTTTAGTAGACGCCATTCGATATCATCACACACCGTCTTTTGCACGTTCAAACCAACGTTTACCAGCGATAATTAATGTTGCAAATTCATACTTTGAGAATACGGGCAATCAAAACGCCCTCTTTTTCGAACGTTCAATTCACCCTGAGATTTATCAAATTCTAAATATATCGCAGGAAAGAATTGATCAAATGCATATGCAATTAACCAATTACATGCTATCTTCCGGTTAAAATGACTGCTAATCCAATTCCTTTGGTTTTGGTCGTTGAGTCAGATTCAATTCAACGGGATTTGATTCAGCTATGTCTTCAACGAATTGGCTGTGAAGTCATATCTATACGCAGCCCTAATAAGATATCCTCCATACTCTCAAAGCGGCATCCCTCTCTTCTTATTCTTGATACTTTTCTTCCAGGTTCCAGCGGACTAGAGGTTATAAAAGATTTAAATCTAAAAAAACTTCTAAAAAACACGTTAGTTTTGTTGATATCGGCATATGGTTTTTCTGAAATAATCCAACAAGCCAAAGATGCAGGTGTGCAAGAATTCCTTATTAAACCTCTAGATCTGGATGATTTTTCGACTCGCGTGAAGGCAATGTTAAAAATTTAGTATTGTCGGCTGTTTTTTAATTAACTTTAGCTTTTTTTACGTTATCTTTAGATTCACTTCATCCCTACTTTACTGACATAAATAACTTGCACGGTTATCCTCATTATAGAGGTAACCATAGTATTTAAAATGTTGATTTCTATTGCCCAAACCCAAATTTTCTTTTTAGTTCTCACCCGTGTGATGGCTGTAATTATTCACATTCCAAATTTGGGCGGTCAGACCATTCCTACTCAAATCAGAATTTCTCTAGGTTTAGTACTAGCTGCACTTCTTGTGCCATGGACCCCACTTGGAGTTGAAGTGGAAAGCATGGCTTTGTTACCATTCGCGGCAGCAATCCTAAAAGAAATAATCATTGGTACATTAATCGGTTATGCAGCAATTTTAACTTTCGGAGCTATTTCTATTGCCGGAGAAACCATGGGAATTGGTAGTGGTTTTGGTTCAGATAGAATTTTCAATCCAGCAATTGAACAATCTGTAACTCCGATTGGTCAACTTTTTGTTGTCATTTCAATGCTTTATTTCATGGCTGTAAACGGCCACCATGTCGCCATCATTGCACTACAAAAATCCTTTACTTTGCTTCCAGTAAATAGTCCACTTCCAACTTTTTCAGTTGAAACACTTCTTCGAACCACTGCTCAATTTATAGTTGTCGGTATACAAATTGCATTTCCAATTTTTGCTGCACTTTTGTTGGCAGATATTACACTCGGTTTATTATCCAGAGTTGCTCCTCAAGTTCAGGTTTATTTCCTTGGCCTTCCAGTCAAAATCGGATTAAGTCTAATTGCACTAGGTTTATCTCTTTCTATTTTCTTCCCTCACTTGAGAGACTTATTTTCAAACCTTGGTTCCCGTATGTTAAGTATGGTGGCTTATTGAGGCTAAATGGCAGATAAAACTGAAGCCCCAACTCCCCGAAGGTTAGAAGAAGCACGCGAAGAAGGCCGTGTCGCAAGGAGTATTGAGTTAAATTCTGCCGTCGTTTTAATGTTAGGTCCATATTTACTCATGGGTCCAGGAAAATCCCTATTCGAATGGGTAAAGACGTATCTTGTATCTACCATTTCCAGTCTATCCACAAAAGAAATTACGGGAATCGCTTTGCGAGATATGCTTATTCAAATAGCAATTGGAATTCTACCAAAAATAGGACTAATCCTAGTAATAATTCTCCTTACTGGTGCTGTCATCACTCTAGCTCAGACCAAACTTCTATGGTCTTCAAAAAGATCAAAATTTGATTTCAAAAAAGTCAACCCCATAGAAGGCTTCAAACGTATTTTTTCAGGCCAAGGATTAATTGAACTGGCTAAAGCATTGTTGAAACTAGGCGTTATTGGTTGGGTCGCCTATTCGTTTCTAAAAGGTAAAGTAACAGAACTCGCCTGGTTGGGAAACGTTGATCTTCGTTCAGGTATCCAATCTCTGACTGACCTTGCAACAGCTTTAGCTGTGCGTGTTGGTACGACCTACTTGTTTTTAGCAATTGCTGATTATGCCTACCAACGTTACAAATTCATGAAATCCATGAAAATGTCTAAAGAAGAAGTAAAAGAAGACTTCAAACGGTCAGAAGGCGATCCCTTCATGCGCGGACGTATTCGTTCTCAACAACGGGCCATGGCCAGGAATCGTATGATGTCAAATGTTCCAAAGGCCACGGTTGTTATCACCAACCCAACTCATATTGCAATTGCTATTGAATACAACGGAGCCAATATGTCAGCACCCAAGGTTTTAGCCAAAGGCGCTAATATCATGGCTCAACGAATTGTCGATATTGCGCGTGAGAATAACATTCCTGTGGTTCAAAATATTCCACTTGCCAGAGAAATTTTTAAGACTGTTGATGTCGAACAACAAATTCCACCAGATCTTTATATTGCGGTTGCCGAGATTCTTGCCTACATTTATCGACTTAAAGGTCACTTACCGCGTCCCGCAAAAGCGCAAGCATAGTAAAGAGGATAACGAATGACTACAACTACGCAAACCCCAACTTCAACTTTTAGCCTTCGCAAACTTCTTGGCCGCAAAGATATGGCAATGGCTGTTGGCCTTGTCATTATCGTTTCTTTGCTGATCGTTCCCCTTCCGGCAGCAATTGTAGATGTTCTTATTGTCATCAATCTTTCAATATCGATTGGAATATTATTGTTGACAATGTACATCAAGCAGCCAATGGAATTTTCTGTTTTTCCTACGGTTTTGTTACTGGTCACTTTATTTAGGCTTGGTATTAATATCCGTACAAGTTATTTGATTTTGCTTGAAGGAAATGCCGGTGCCGTGGTAACAGGTTTTGGTAACATGATCATTGGTGGGAATTATGTTGTTGGTGTAGTTATCTTCCTCATTTTGATGATCATCCAATTTGTAGTTATCAACAGCGGTGCTGGTAGGGTTGCAGAGGTTTCGGCCAGGTTTACCCTGGACGCCATGCCCGGCAAACAAATGTCCATTGATGCAGACCTTAATGCTGGATTAATTGATGAAGTACAAGCTCGAGCGCGGCGTAAATCTATTGAATCCGAAGCTGATTTTTACGGTGCCATGGATGGTGCTTCAAAATTTGTCCGTGGCGACTCTATTGCAGCAATTATCATCATGCTGGTCAATATTTTAGGTGGATTTGTCATTGGTATGCTCCAAAAAGGTATGGATGCCATGACAGCGCTTCAAAATTATGCCCTAATTACAATCGGAGCCGGTTTGGCAGTTCAAATCCCTGCCTTATTAATTTCTGCGGCTTCCGGTTTAATTGTCACCCGTTCTACATCAGAAGATTCTCTCGGTACAGATCTTTTTAAACAACTCTCCAATTTCAGTGTTCTCACTGTCGGAGCAGTGATCATGGGAGCTCTCGTCTTAATCCCTGGATTACCGAAATTGCCCTTCATCGTTGTGAGTGGAGTCCTTGGAACTGCGGCTGTCTATGTTGGCCGATTGAAAAGAAAGGAAGCTGACGAAATGCAGTCTGCACCTGAAATAACCAAATCCACTGAAGCAGAAACACCAGAAGACATGCTTGAATTGATCGTCATTGATGCCATGGAATTAGAAATTGGTTATAGCTTGATTCCCTTAATTGATGACGAAATGCCAGATAATCTATTAAAGAGGATCACCGGTATCCGCCGGCAAATGATGGCGGAAATTGGTTTAGTCTTGCCTGTAGTTCGTATTCGAGACAATCTACGTCTACAACCGCAAGCTTACAGGATTAAGATCCGCGGCCAGGAAGTGGCTCATGGCGATTTGATGCTTGATCGTTTACTAGCAATTCCCGGCAATGAGACTGATGAAGAATTAAAAGGCATTGAAACCATGGAACCTGCTTTCGGTTTGCCTGCACTTTGGGTTTCTGAAGGCGAACGTGGACGAGCAGAACTAATGGGATACACCGTTGTAAACCCCGTTTCTGTGTTATCCACACATTTGTCAGAAGTTGTGCGAACACACGCTTCAGAATTATTGAATCGTCAGATGGTACAAGAAATGCTCAACCAATTGAAATCGAAGAGCCCAGCCTCTGTTGAAGGCGTTGTGCCAGAAATGATCAGTTTAAGTGATGTTCTTTCAGTTCTTCGTAATCTTGTGAAAGAACGTGTACCCATTCGTGATCTTGGCGGTATTCTTGAAGTAATTGCCAATAATGCGAATATCACCAGAGACACAGCCATTTTAGCTGAAGCTGTGCGTCAGTCGTTGGCGAATACTCTCTCAGGCCTTTACAGAGATGAAACGAATACACTGCACGTATTTACATTATCACCACAGCTTGAATCAGCATTGCGGAGTTCTCTTGGTTCGAATGAAAATGGTGTTGGATTCCAAATTGATGCTTCATTAGCACAGACAATATTGACCCACACTGGTGAACAAATGGAGAAAATGGCGCAAAATGGCAAACAACCTCTGCTATTATGCCCCCGCGAATTACGGTTGGCTTTCCATAAACTGGTAGATATGTCTCTACCTAATTTGGTTTGTCTGGCTTTTTCTGAAGTGAGCTCTGGAACACGCGTAAAGGCTCATGGAATGGTTGAGATTAACTAAAGGATAAGTGGATTATGTTAACTAAAACGTTCCGCGCACCTAACATGTTGCTGGCTTTGAAAAATGTACAAGCCGAATTGGGATCAGATGCCATGATTATTTCCATGCGTGAAGTACCAAATGGTCCGATTTGGGCAGCGTGGAAGAAACCTGGTGTTGAAGTTATCGCATCAAAAGCTTCAAAAAAAGTAGAGAAAACCTCATCATTAGATAAAAATGAAGATGTTGTGTTAAAGAATCAGGAAAACAGAATTTCTTTGACTCAAGAAGAGCTAAAGAAAGAAATTGAAAACTTAAAATTGCTTGTTACTGGTCAAAAGCTTTCTACAACAGATAATCTTCTTCCGGTTGTTGACCTTACTAAAGAAAAACCGATATCTACTGCAAAAAACACAGATTCAGAAGAAAGCCATTTTGATTTATCGGATTTCAAGGCTATTCGTGAGGTCCATGACCCAAATCTTAATCAGTTATCTGAAAAAACAGAAGCAGCAATATTAAAAACTAACACTGTTGTGGTTGAAAAGAAACCTAACACTGAAATTCCTTCTGTATTAATAGCTATTAAACAAAGCTTGCTTGATCAAGGTGTTAATGCCCAATTAATAAATAAGATTATTGATACCAATCTTGATGCTCTCAGTCCTGCTATTCTGGAAGATTTCTCCCGTTTGGACCGATTTATCAAGCATCAATTATCTGCAAGCCTGCCACCATCGAGAAAATCCTTGGCACTCGTTCCTAGTAAAGTGATGGCATTAACTGGTCTCAGTGGATGTGGAAAAACCTCTTGCTGCGCGAAATTAGCCTCTTTCTATATGATCACCATGGGTAAAAAAGTGGTTTGGATTGAAGCGGATACTGTACGTACTTCTGCTATATCAGAAGCTCGTACTTATGCTGAAACGCTTGGTATTCCCTTGTTTCTTGCTTATACACCCCAGGAATTGGCTGAATTAATTGAATCCCAAAAAGATGCTGATCTAATCCTGATAGATACTGCAGGTTGCAATCCGCGTAATGAAGATAATGTTGTTGAGTTGGGATCATTTCTTTCAACTATACCGGCCGGCTGTACCTATCTCGTTGCTTCCGCTACTACAAAAGATCAAGATCTTCTTCAAACAGAAAAAACATTGAAGCAATTTGGACTCAAAGGTGTGATCCTTACCAAAACGGATGAAACGGGTTCATTTGGAGCCAGCTTCAATTTGTTATGGAAAAGTAAACTACCTCTCTACTTTGTTTCGTCTGGACATCAAATTTTTGGCAATCTCAAACCAGGAAACCCGGAACAACTCGCTGCAGCTGTTGTAGATGGCGAATTTTCAGAAAAATAGAGTAAATAATGGCTAAAAATCAACCTCAACCCAAAACATACTCTTCCAACCAAAACTTGAAACTTCCTGTCTTGATTGAGTTGGTTTTTACGCTGTCTAAATTGACTGTGGTGTTGGTTGGCGTTATTGTAGTAGTACTTACTTTTGCAAATGGCAATCCTTATTGGGTGGCTTTGTTGCGAGGTGGAGTGACTGTTTTAGGCTTGGGTCTCATTGTTTGGTTTGCATCCTGGATCGTTTCTAAAGGAGTGATCGACTCAGCCAGAAGTATGTTAAAAGAAGCAGACAATAACGAAATGGCTTCATCCGGAAATTCAATGGACACTAATGCATGATATCAACAGTAGACGCTAACACCAAACAGATTCCAGACATTGATTTGTTAAATCAATTTCTGGCTTCACGCTCTTCAACAATTCGTGAAGAGTTGGTGTTAAGGCACGTGTCATTAATCCATTATGTACTTGGCCGACTTGGCGTCTCTTCAGATATAGGAATGGATTACGAAGACCTCGTCCACCAGGGATTGCTAGGATTGATCGATGCTGTTGATCGGTATAATCCAGGATTTGGAACTCAATTTTCTACGTACGCAACTGTACGTATCAGAGGAAAAGTTCTCGATTATTTACGCTCAATTGATTGGCTGTCACGTACTGCCCGTCACCGGTCTAAATCCATTCAAAAAGCAATTCAGACGCTTACAACCCAAACAAATGTACCTCCCAACGAACAACAACTTTCTGATTATCTTGGAATTGATTTGGACAAGGTTCATCAAGGATTACTTGATTCAAATAAGATTATCGTTTCACTTGATGCGTTGGTAAGTAATAACGAAGATAATGAGACTTCACTATATGACACTCTTGCAGATGACAATCAGCTCGATCCGGCCGAAATTGCTTCTGAAAATGATCTTAAATCGAGACTGGTTGGTTGTTTGAAAAAGATGTCTGAGAGAGACCAGCTTGTTTTATCACTTTATTATTTTGAAGAATTAACATTAAAGGAAATTGGAAAAGTATTGGAAGTGTCTGAATCAAGAGCTTGCCAAATTCATTCGCAAGCCATTCTGAATTTGCAAGCGATGCTATCGTAAGGAGTTATG
Source organism: Anaerolinea sp. (assembly GCA_013824385.1). The sequence continues at coordinate 3,193 of PNNU01000067.1, read as the reverse complement.
ATGTCAAATACCATTCCAGGTCTACTTAGCGACACTTTAAATATGGTCACTCTTGCCCGAGAGACTGCTCTGGTATTGGGAAAAGAAAATCAGGCTAAGAAACTCACCCCTGTTGTAGAAGAATTACGAACCGCTGTTACGACTGCAAAAAATCCTTCAACTCCGACTGAAGCTACCGGCATAATGGCACAAAGCGATTTTCAAACATTGTTGAGTGCAGCACAAAAATCAACCCCAACAGAAAGATCCATCCCTTCCCTGGGAATTAGTGAAAGAAACATGATTGTAAAAGCGATGGCAGGAGGAAACATGCCTGATGTTGATATCGCAAGGCAATTAGGAATGACAAGAGATGAAGTAAACCTTGTATTAAATCTGGGCAAGGCTTCCTCTTCAAATGTGGAGGTGAAATAATGATCAAAGGACTTTATGCAGCGGCATCTGCAATGATAACCGGTGTTTATCGCCAGCAGGCAGTCGCACACGATGTAGCGAATGTAGATACTCCAGGATTTAAACAAATCCTCACGTCACTCGATGAATTTGACAATACTAGTGCCTATACGCAGCCATCACAAAACAGTGTCGATCAGATTACTTACTTGGGAAACATGGGCCTTGGAGTAATGGCTGCTCCTGAAACAACTGACTTTACTCAAGGCACATTGAAAAACACTGACAGTCCGTTAGATCTGGCGATCAACGGCGATGGTTTTTTCAGGATTAGAACTGCCAATGGTGAACGTTTTACACGTGACGGACGTTTCAGCAAAGACGCTTCTGGTCAATTGGTTACAGTTGACGGCAATATGGTCCTTTCTTCAAGCGGACAACCTATCAAGTTAGCTGAAGGAGATGTATCAATTGCACCAAATGGAGTAATTTCTGTAAACGATGTTGTCGGTGCAACCATCGGAGTTGCCTATTTCGCCGATAAATCTACCCTCAGCCGCGACGGTGAAAATACATTTTCAAGTACCGCCACCCCTGCTGCTACAGGTGGAGGTACCATCTTGCAAAGCACACTTGAACAATCCAATGTGGATTCAGCGCAATTGATGACCCAGATGATAGAAATTTCCAGATCCTATCAAGCAGCACAACAGATGGTACAAAACCAGGATGAATTACTTGGTAAATCAATTGCCACTCTTGGCAGAGTTAGCTAATGAAAGCGAGGATATAAATGTCACCTTCTCTTTTCCAGGTACTTAATATATCCAGCCAGGATATGAATTCTCGAATTACAGATTTGAGTAATTCAAGTAATTCGCTGGCAAATGTCAATACCACTGGATACAAGACTTCCAGAATTAATTTCCAGGAACTTCTGGATGGCGCCAATCGTTCAGGCGTAAAATCCAGTTCAACTCAGATAATGACAACACAGGGTTTACTCAAAACCACAGGCATTGAATCTGACGTTGCAATAAATGGAGAAGGATTTTTCTCAGTATCGCTTCCCAACGGAAAAATCGGTTATACCCGCGATGGATCTTTCCTTCTTGATGAAAATAAAAAATTAGTGAACGGCAGCGGATATCCAATAATTATGCAAGGAACAATTCCTGTCACAGCAACTGAAGTCACGGTTGATCAGACTGGCACAGTCCATGCAATGGTAGATAATGCTTGGGTATCGGCCGGTACAATTCAACTTACTCGCTTTACCAATCCTGGCGGATTAATCAATATGGGCAGCAACCTTTGGACGGAAAGTCTAAATTCAGGAAAACCTCAAACAGGAGCACCAGGATCTATCAACTTTGGTAAGCTTGTTCCGGGATCGATTGAAAGTTCAAATGTGAATGTAGCTGATGAAATGACTCACATGATCGTGATTCAACGTTCATTCCAAATGGCTTCAAAGGCATTTCAAACCACTGCCGAAATGATTGATAGCGCAATTCGATTAAGAAAAGGTTAAAGTTTTGAGTATATAGGCCGATGATAAGTGTACAGGTTGATGTTTATTTGCCCTTATAGTCGGAGGTAGCTAAGATGAAAATAGAAAACAATAACATTAGTAACGCAAATTTCAACAAAACTGAAGCGGCGAATCAGGTAGACAAGCAACATTCTACTGCTTCGTCAAATAACACATCTGCTGTGCCTAGCAAAGACAAAGCGGAGCTTTCAGATAATGCTCGTTTGTTATCAAAAGCACGCATTGCCCTTAATGAGACACCAGAAGTAGACCAAGCAAAGGTGGATGACCTCAAAGCAAAAATTCAAAAGGGAGAATACAACATCCCCTACGAGAATTTAGCTGACAAAATGTACTCCAAGCTTGGCCTTAAATAATCAACCTGTGATGATTAGGATGGGCAAATGGAACACAACCCGCAAGTACAAGATCTCCTTAATTCTTTGGAGAACGTCTTAGTTCAGGAGTTTCGCACACTTCAATCTTTGATTGCCGCAACCAAACAAGAACGCGTTCTGCTTAATAAAAAAGATCCAGATTCGATTATGTCAATCGTTGAAGAAAAAGAAAGTCTACTGGATCAATTTGGACTCCTTGAAGAAAAACGCAGAATGTTCATTACTTCGATTGCGACTGAATTAGGAATAAAACTCACTGAAGTCTCAATAAATGAATTATATTCCGGTCTTAATTCAGATGAATCAGATCGGTTGCAACGTTTAAATGACGGAATTTCAATGTTAGTTCAACAATCCAGAGATTTGAATTACGGCAACCAGGCTCTGGCACGAACGGCGTTGGAATGGTTGATCTCAGCCCAATCCTTTTTACTCAATATCACCAATCCATCTGACGGATATTATCCTCCAGGTGTCAAGCGATCTCTCGAAGGATCTTCTTTTGGTGATATGGGAATGAAAGCGTAGCATAAGCTCATGGCCAACTTACTTGCAAGTATCAACGTCGCTTTATCTGCCCTGCTAAGCCAATCGCAGGCAACGACAGTTTATGAACATAACGTTGCCAATGTAAACACACCAGGGTACCACAGACAGTATGCGCAGATCACCGCGGCACCCTCAGTCACTCTGACTAATTCTTACTATGGCACTGGTATGGGACAAATGGGTACGGGTGTTTTAGTCACTGCAATCAATCGATATGCTGTTGATTTCTATGATACCCGTTATCGCCTTGAAAACCAACAAGCAAGCAAATGGTCAACCGAAAGAGATATTGTTTCTCAACTGGAATCATCCATGCTTG
>PNNU01000066.1 GCA_013824385.1 Anaerolinea sp. | reverse complement strand
TGAGATCACTTGATTATTTGGGTCTGCAACAAGCAGTTCCACAAGGTGTGAACCTACATGACCTGCCCCGCCTGTTACCAAGATTGTGCGTTTACTCATTCAGACCACCTTGCGTTTGTGATACAGGTATTATCCCACTCAATCCTGAAATTACAGCGCCTTCCACGGAACCCCCCCGTAGGTTTGAGTGGCGAGCCGTCCCTGCTCAGCGCCAGCCAGCAGAGCTGCAGTGACATTTCTAGACTTGAAATATTCAGCCGTAAAAGCAGCCTGAAAGGCATCTCCGCAGCCGGTGGTGTCGATCACCTTTTCAACAGACAAGGCGGTTTGCCGGTAAACCTTATCATCAACAAATGCCTTACTGCCTTCAGCCCCAAGAGTTAGCACAACGATCCCTTTACGTCCCCTCGCCAGGCGCGAAAGGTCATCGGCCATATCAGGCGTGCCGCCAAAATAGGCCACATTGATGATATCCAGGCAGTCTTCAAGCAGCCCATATTCCTTCAAGTGTAAAAAGTCCACACCCATGAAGATGTGCCTCGGCTTGCGTTTCAGCGCTTCTCGATAGTTTGGATTATCGGCATGCGACACCCAGACGTCAAAACCAGCCAGGAATTGCCAATCTTCCTCACTCAGTTTAAAGGTTTCGTAAACGCCTCCGCTCCAGGCACCCTCCACTCCAAAGCGTTCACCGGCTTCATCATTAAGAATACTATTGGTGGCGGTTTTACCCTCTAACCGATACGTGTGTGAAAGATCCACTCCTTCCCGCTTTAGCAGATCTTCGATACGGTCGCCATTTTCATCCTTTCCAAGTGCACCGACAAAAGCAGTCTCATTTCCCATCTGTCGCAAACGGATCGCCTGGTTTAATGAGTTACCACCCGCAAAATGTTCGCTCTGCTGTGGAAAATAATCCAACACCGCGACGGAAAAACAAGCTACTTTCAAAGTATCATCTCCAATCATTTTTTACTGCACAACACACTATCTGGTTTCGTAAATAAATGTATGTCGCTTAACAATTTGCTTGCCATTCATAACAAAAATCGCAACACCCTTGCGGATCAATTGCCTGGTGTCTGAGTCCATTCTGTACCATTCAAGGTAGGCAGTGAGCACGTCATCATGGCAAACCGCATCAATCACCTCTACACCGATAGTTGGGACCCGTATAAAAAGATCCTTTAAAAATTCCTTTGAATTTTGAATGTGATCCACAGATGGATCGCCAATGTCTTCATCAAAATAAGTCTTATCCAGATACTTATCCAATGCTTCAATATTTCGTTTGACAAATAGATCGTCAAAATACCCACGGATGAATTTCAGCCCTTCGTGGATGTTCATTTCTCGCACACCATCAACAGGTAATCTCCTGATTCGTCGATATGACCCGGCCAATTGGGGTGGAACTCCACCCCGGAAAAGCCGCATTCGTTGGCCATTTTCCGTAGGTCATTTTCTGTATATGCCTGATGGTTATCAGCCATTTGCTGCACTTCACCGTTGTTCGGATCAATCACAAACATTCTGCGCGTGGCGGCTTGCATCTCTTCATTCCAGAAGCTCTCTTCCAAAAAGAGATACGGCTGGTCCGAGAATAATCCACCCAGGCTAGAATGCCAATCAGGGGCAGTCAGCCCAAAACCGTGCAGACAGGAGTAGGAATTCAGTTCAATCAACAAACGCCCATCATCCTTCAATGCCTTGTTTGCCTTCTTGAGAATATCAATCGCATCGGATTTGCGGAAAGTATTAAATTCACCGTAGATCAGCATCACCAGATCGTATCCGCCGCCATACTCATACGTCCGTAAATCATGGTGGATGTAGGTGTAGTCCGTTTGATTTTCAAGGTTTTGTTTTTGCGCATATTCGATGGATGCGGGTGAAAAATCAACCCCCGTGCAAGTATGCCCCAACCGAGCCAGACGTGAAACATAAAAACCGGGGCCGCAGCCCAGGTCAAGCACACGGGAAGGTTTTTCTTTCAACAAACCACGATGGATCCAACTCACATGCTGATCTATGATTTCAAACCTGCGGCTGGCTGCATCATGGGCTTGTGAAAGATGTTCACGCAGCATGCGTTGACTGAACGCTGGTTCATCCCAGGGAATCTTTTCGCCTTCCGTCCACGGAATCGGCTTCTCGCTGCGATTTATGATGTCCTTCAGATTCATATTCACCTCACTTAACTCAATAACCGTAATAATTATAGCGTTTCCACCCTTAAAACAATAAGCGCCTTCTTAAAACGGAAAGCGCTTAATTATGAGTAAGTCTTTGATTCTTATTGAGCAGTGCGTGTGAGCGTGGCCTCGGCAGGCAGATAATACTCGCCTTCAGGCGCTGTGATGATCTTCCATTGGATGGTATTCACATCAACATAGGTGATCTCGGCAGTGCCGGGTTGAGCGGAGAAAGAGCTTTGGAATTGTACAGTCGCAACATTGCCCTTCAACCACCCATTGATTGAAGCTTCAAGAGAATCGATCTTATTGCCATTTTGAGCGACCACTGCGTGCTGTCCATAAATCTGCTTCCAATCCTGGTAAAGATCCAGTGTGAAACCGGTGGCGGCATCCTCCCAATGGCCGTCCAGTGAAAAATCGGCTGTGTGTTGAGCCAGATCAATTTCAATGGAGTATCTTTTTTGTTCTGGGGTCAAATTGCAGGCGTCCAACGGTTGATCGTCAGGGCAGACAACGCCCATTTCAGGTTTCCAGTTGGCTTTAATCAGCATTAGCCCCATGTCGCGGTACAACCCTGCTGCCGAGCCGGTAAAACCATCAGCTGAATAATTCTGAGCCTGGGTGAAACCTGCTCCAATCGTGCTGATCAAAGTACTGACCACACTGGCCGGGTCGGAAAAATCAGCACCGGTACCGGTGGCTGTCAGGCGGCAACCCTGACCTGCCTCGCGTCCAACAGCATCCAAAAAAGGCGCATACGACTCAAGGAAAACCTCTTTATTAAGAGCGGTGGCAGCTTCTTGTTGCAGCAACTGGCACACACCAATATCAACAGGTTCATAGACCGCCCCATAAACCGGGTCCACCGTTTCGCCCGGGATCTCAATTCTGAATGTATAAAGTATGTCTTCTTTCGCCAATGACCGAATTTCTACGGTATAAGTTTGATCTTCGGTTAACACCTGACTCCAATATACCTCTGGTTCAGTAGTCAGAACGATCCCTGACTCGTCCGTGATGGATAGAGTCGCCAGGGGTGCTTCAACGGATGGCGGCTCAGTGGTCAACCACATTGACATCTGCTGGCCTTGTAATGCCGTGATCGTAAAACGGATGGCTGTGTTTGGCTGCAGGTCGCCAGGTGTCTGCATGGATGTGCTGCCAGGGTTAAATTGCAGCGCACCTGCATCCGTCACTTGCCAGGAAGGGGTCGCTGCTTCAGTTACAACCTCTGTCGGTACGGAGGTTACGGTCTGTGTGGCTAAAGGGATTACTGCGGCGGGTTGCGAACATCCAACCAATAAAACAAAGATCAGCATTAACGCAAAACTCAATGTAAAAAGTCTCTTCGATGTCATTGTTGATATTCTCCTGATGAATTTAATATAGCAAATCCAATTATAGAGCAGATTTGGTTGAAGTGAATCAATCTCTCAAACTCAAACTTTTGATCGGGATTACCCATCTCGATTTATTCCAAACAGTTTGAAATTGTTATTTAATTGTAATGTCGCTGTAATGTCAATCTCTTGAAATTTCATTTTCACGCGCTATAATATTTTTAACGGTCCATTATTGTTAAAGGAGAAATCTTATGTTATTCGCCCCGAAAGAAAAAGGTCAAGGTTTGATCGAATATGCACTGATCCTCGTGCTCATTGCCGTTGTCGTTATTGTTGTTTTGCGCTTGCTCGGACCCCAAATTGGTAATGTCTTCAGCAAGATTAACAATTCATTGTCTGGCGTTTAGTTCTTTACTGGTAAAAACGTAATAAAAAGCCTCGGGGACGGTGAAAATCACCGTCCCCGAGGCTTTTGTTATCCAAAGATACTACTTTTCCAACATACTGTAATTCTGGGCTGCATAGAATTGCCCAGTCGGACCGTTGTCATCCAGCAACGCAGGAACCAACGCACCGGGTATAACTGTCTCAACTGCGTGGTCAGCATTCGGACCGCCTAAATCCGTTTTCAACCAACCCGGATCCAAATAATTCACCAGCACATTACTTCCTCGTAATTCGTAGGCAAGATCGCGGCTGTATTTATCCACCGCTGCCTTGGATGCACTGTATGGCGTCAACTCCGGGATGTCTTTGATGCATGAGGTCAGATTGATAATGCGCCCAAAACCACGTTCTTTCATACCCGGTGCAAAAGCGGAGCATAGCTGCACCATAGCGAAAAGATTGATTTGAAAGACCCTCATCCATTCAGCTTGTGGAATCTGCCACATGGGCTGCCACTTGCTCATGATCGCAGCATTATTATAGAGGATATCAAGTTTGACAGGCAGTTCATTCACCGCGCGGATGATGCCTTCCACTCCTGCTGAACTATCCAAAACTCCTGAAACCGCATACGTTTTCACGCCGCTGCCTTTTAGTAGTTCGAGCGTTTTGGCGGAATTTTCCATGTTTCGTCCGTGGATGATAACGTTGCACTTACGCTCAGCCAAGCCTAGCGCAATCTGCTGCCCGATTCCCCGGCTCGAACCGGTGATCAGCGCCCATTTATTCTCAAGTAGTTTCATTTTTCACCCTTGTTGTTTGTGATTTATGATAAAAAATCTTTCAACAATTTAATCGTTTCCAACTTATAAGGGATATTCAGGTGATGACAATCCATCACCTTGTGCAAGTTGCAGTTTGGAATATCTCCTGCAATCTGCAAAATATGTTCTTCCTTGATCATATCCCTTTCTGCATACAGAATCATCACTTTTGTTTTAATATTTCGCAGGTCATTTTCAGTAATACCGGTATCGGTCAGCATCAACTCAAAGCGCATGATTTGTTTCCTGTTTGGAAAAACCCATTTCCGTAATCGTTTCATGTTACCTAGTTTTTTTTGGATGGCTTTTATTACACCTTCTTTATTGCCGCTGGCCAGCGTGTTCGGCGATATTGCCACTACTTTGGCAAAAACCTCAGGTTCTTTCACGGCCAGCCACAGCGCCAGATTGCCGCCATCGCTGTATCCAATCACCGATGTTTCTATGATTCCCATAGTTTTACAGAAATTCAAAACGTCCATACTTTGCTGCTCATAAGACAATTTGACGTCCTTCGAGCGGCTCTTCCCATGTCCGCGGCTGTCCAGCGCAAATGAATGAAAATTAGCAAAATAGTCAGTCTGATACTGATTATAGAATTCCTTGCTGCCAGAGTTGCCATGCAGGAGAAGTAAATTTGAACCATCCCCATGTTGGATATATGAAATCCGGATATCTTCCAGGGGTAAATATTCAGTTATTAATTTGGACATTCAACTCTCCACAAAAGGCATATAAAGTGCAAGTCCATTCATTCATCCTGTTGAAGATTGCAAGCCTTTAAGTGCGCTCATCGCATCGGCAGCACGATCCACCGGCACAAAGATGTGATCATGATACGCACCCGCCACCACGTTACAACTGATTCCGGCGTTACCTAAAGCGCTGGCGAAAGCCGCGGTCAACCCCACAGCCTGCAGATCAGAGTTGATCGTGAGTGTGATCCACGCCGCGCGGAATAATATTGGCAGCGCCAGAGCAATCGCATCCTTCTCGTCAACCACCGCGGAAAAACCCTCCGGTTCCAAAATGGAAGCTATCACTTTGACAGAGCCAAGCATTTCTTCGTTTTCCACCGAAACAAACGCAAACACTCCGGGATTTAGAACCGGTTCCATGCTGTTTATGAGTTGGTCAAGATCTTTAATGGGCAAGTTCATTTACTCCTTAATCCTGTATTACCTTATCAAAACGGCTGTCCATGCAGACGCTGAGATCAGTGGTCACAAACTTGCCATCTTTGAACAGGCTAAAGATGGTTGCCGGTGTTGGCGCGGATTGAGCCTGTTCCATGCTTTCCAGCTTGATGATTGTCAACGGCAGACTGCGTTTTGCGGCAGTTTCAATGAGTGATTCTCTTACGTGATACTCGCAATACGGACAGCGATTCGAATAATAAACAACCAGTCCGATCTTCTCGGGGCACTCTCCGCTTCTTACACATTCCTTGAAGGCTGGCTTGTTTGTGTGCTCCCCAAGCTTCAAAGCCAGTAAGCTGAAACCGGCAGGCGTGGTGTCGCACACCTCAAATCCCTGGTCCAGCAGCCATTTGGTTTCACTCATAAAATGGAATTTCTTGCTGCCCGCCACAGTCACCACCCCATCCTTGCCCTGCTGCCTGGCATCTTCGATGACAGAATTCAACAAAGATTTGGCGTGTCCTTTGCCTTTGTAGCTGCCAGAAACCCAAAAACAGCCTAACATCAGCGTATTGGGTGCGCTCACCGGCACCCACGATTGTTCACTCGGTCCGTATTCGATGAACACCTTCGCGCGCTCGTCCAACCTGCGGAAGACATATCCGCGCTCAAACTCATTGGCGAGCCAGGCTTTCTTCATCTCATAACTTTGGGCGCATTTTTTATCAGAAAAAGCACAACAGATATGTTCACTTGCAATATTTTCTTTTGTCAAATCGATATATGCCATTAAACTCACCTTCCTAAACAACGTATTTTGCAGCGTCAATTATGCGATTAATATCTCTCGCGCCGATTGTGCCGTTAAAATACTTCCCTTTTTTATTGACCCTGTCCATCGCTGTAAATAATTCGCCTTTATCTGTAGAAGCCAATTTTTGACAGGTCTCATAATCGGCTTCGATCAACATCCGACCGGCAGTTGGGCTTACCCATTGCACCCTGCAAAGTGATGCCAGATTTACCAAATAATTCATCGTTTCAAGATCGATTCCAATTTTATCTGCAAAGTCTTTACGCAGACTTATTTCACGCAATTTTGAAAACAATGAATCCGAATTAGTTATTCCATTTTCAATCAGCTTGTTGATCGCTTCTTGTGGAGCCCAATCAATATCCTTCAAATTAAAGGGTTTTGGAGAGTATCCCTCCACTTCCCTTCGCAAGAGCACCAGATATTCCAGATCAATCCCGGTTTCCGTTGAAAAAACTTCCATGTGCTTGGGGTTTTTGATAGCCTTTTGCAAATCCGCCCAAGTCTGGATTCCCTTGTGCGAGATTCTCTCAAATATTCCGTCAATATCTCCCAATAATGCTGCTCGGCTGGGAACCAGATCTGTCGTTTTTATACGGGTGCGCAAATCATCCAGGCTGACGGTCTCTGGTCTCGAATAATCCGTCATTTCTCCTCCTCTTCATTTTCCTCAGAGTTGTGTTCAACTGGAACCAAAATTGTCTTCATCCGTTCGGCCAGGTTTTTCGCCAGCGGCCAGCTTATTATGGTCATGTCATTTTTTACGGCCAGACCAGTCCTCGGAATCCAAGTAGCGTGGATGTAATCGGACGCAAGTTGAATTTCTGATTCAGAGACCTCCATTTTTACAAAGCGCCCCTTGCATATGGTTTGTCTGACCAAAAGTGGTGATCGTTCGCAAAAAGAAGCTTTTTCAACACCAACATAATAATATCGATTTTCATCTTGCTTATTTAAAACATATTCTATTTCAAATACTCTGGCATTCTCAATAAACTTGCCCACATTCATAAAATCCTCGCGAACACGCCCGTGTTGATCGCTTTTTTGTGAGATTTTCTCGTCGAGTGTTGTCATTAATCCATAGAGTTCTACTTCACACAGATTTACAACCATTGGCGTAATAAAATGATCACTGTTTATGAATCTTAGTTCTTCACTCGTCATGGCTTGCAGCAAATATTGAAGTGCAATACCCTTGTCTTTTCGGCATTGGCTCGGAGTGATTTTAAACATCTTGCGAAATACCCTTGAGAAAGTCTCTTGATCATTGAAACAAAAATCTTGCGCAATATCAATGATCCGCCTGTCACTGTGGGTTAATTGTTCGGCAGCTTCAGTCAGCCTGCGGCGCATCAGGTAATCATAGGGGGTGTGGTGTACCATTTGGTTAAATTTACGCATAAAATGGAAAAGCGAATATCCCGCTGCCTCAGCGATCTGCGCAACGTTAATATCCTCTTGCAGATGGCTTTCGACAAATTCAATCGCCTGAATAATCGGTGCTACTTGATCGCACATCAGTCAATTTTCTTTTTTATGGGAATATAAACATCCAAAACGGATTCACTAATGCGGTCCAACCCTTTAAAACGTTCATCATAATATTGAAAATTGTAAGTTCCAGAACTTTGATATTCAGATTCGCTCATCCAATTCTCAAGTATTTTTCCCCAGTCCGAACTTATTTCTTCGCCCTCAAAAGTGAAAATAGCATATTGTGTGGATGGTAGATTTTTAACCAATAATAGCGGCGGAATATCAGACAACCGGCTCAGGTCAATTTCAACCCCTACGAAGACTTCAAACAATCCTTTTGCTTTGGTTTCTTCAGATTGGATGTGCACTTCGTACCAGGCGCTGGATTTCGAGAGAGATGAAAAAACGGCATCCTTTTGCAAAAATGCGAAAAGACGTTTCCATAGAAGCCCTATTTGGTTGTCTTCATCCCAGCCGGCATGAGTATCAAAAGGATCGCCATAAAAAGACATACCCACAAGCGTGATTTGTTTGGATTCAATTATTTTTGGCTTCACTTTTTTTCTCGCTGAGTCAGATTTTTAAATATCATACTCCCCCTTTGCGATATACACAAAAGGGGAGCATGAATACACTAACATCCAAAATTAGTTTGATGGGAGGCAAAATAAGCCCCCGCTTCTTCCATCCACAACGGCCATTGAGACAGCCAACCTGCCACTTTCACATCGCGGATGCGGTCCGAGGTGGGCATGTAAGGTTTCAGATCAATCACTGGAGTGCCATCAAAGGCATCGATCCACGGCAGTGTGATAATCCCTTGCTTGTGGTCAATCGCCAAAATCGGCATGCTGGTAATGCCAATCGGGTTCGGACGGTATTCACTCCGGCAGGCAAAAACGCCTGCTTTGACACCGGGAGCATACGGCAATTCTGTGGATAACAAGCCGCGGTCTTTATCATTATCGTGCCTGTCTGCCCACCAGATGATCATCACATGGCTGAACTGCTCCAGCTGCAGCAGTGCTTCTCTGTACTTGGGAAAAACCTCAATGCAGTAACTCCCTTGTTCGTCAGATGCCTTTACCACCCCAATCGGATTGATGACAATGGGTTTTGTTTCTGTTTTAGCTTGAACCATTCGATATGCCTCCATTTTTTATTGCCGGCGATAAAATCATACCCAAATGGAGAGAGTCATACCTGATAAATATTGCTCTATTCCTGCCTAAATTGCATCAAAATCCCAAATACTTGATGAATGTTGCTATTTCTTCGCTAAAGGTTTCCACATAAAGATGCGCTGATGCCCAACCGGAAGATCATCCAGCACACCGAAAACGGTATAGCCATATTTCAGGTAAAATGGCTTTGCCTGAAAGCTCATGGTATCCAGATGCACTGCCAGGCAGCCTCTGTTCAACGCTTCTTCCTCTGCCATCTTCAACAAACGCTCACCATAGCCCTGAGATCGCAGGCTCTCATCAATCCATAAAATATTTATCGAAAGCCAGCCCCAATACATATCACCCAGCAGCCCGCCTGCAATGGATCCATCCTCGCGGCGCAAAAAAAGGTTGAGAGGTTGATATCCGTCATCATTGATGAACTGGTTATTAAAACTGCACAGTCCCTGGCGCACAAAAGCAGCGTCAGATTCAGGCGCGTCAGGTTCGTTGGTGATCAGAATTGAGGAATTAGGCATACTCACTCCCTGACTGGCAGCCGCAGAATAATTTCCGTTGCGAAAAAAGCTTCCAGCATTTCTTGTGAAAAATGGATATCGTTTTCTTCCACGTGTAATTCTAGATTCGTCAGCATCGCTGCTGTCTTCTCGGCAGTGATTAGAGGCACATTCCCGTCAAAACGCGCATGCCTCATAATCACCGGCTGTTTCACTTCAGCCAACTGGAATCCCCAATCCGTACAGCGCAGGCGAAAATCCAGCGCGATGCCAAACCCTGCGTTAGCCATTGAATCTTTAATCTCATTCCGGGCCAAATCTTCAGCCGTCAACTCTGAAAAGAACAACTCGTGAGTCAGCCTTTTCATCTCTTCCAAATTGGTATCCTTGTTGACCTCAAACGTCCAATGAACCAGTACTTCATCGTTATACATGGCCGGGATACCGCTGAAAATGTAAATATTTCTAGCCATTTCAGGCAAAGCCCATGCGATGGCATAGCTGTAAGGTGCACCTGAAGATATTCCCAGTACATCAAAACGGGTAAGCCCTAATTCTCTGACCAACTCAGCGACCAATTCACCCCATTCACCAATATTACTCAAGACATACGGAGAAGACTCACCATATCCCGGGCGGGCTAAGCAAATCACCCGCGCCCCTGCCTGTATCAGCCGGTCAAACAGGTCGCCGTCCTTGATGCTGGCGATCAATCCGTGCTGCACCAGAATCGGATACCCATCCGGGCTGCCGTATTCGGTGTATGAAAGTGAAATTTCTTTTTCAGTGATCAAAATTTGAGGCATTTTATGCTCACAACGATGGATTTGCGTACAATTACGTGTTGAAAATTATTGATAAACTAAATGAATCCTCCCCGAAGCAAGCTACGGGGTATCGATTACGTTTAACGTGTATGAACTAATAACACACTCTTTGACTCCGGCCTCTCCCCTACCCCTCTCCATCCCGCGGATGGAGAGGGGTAAGCCCCCACACGCGAAGCGTCGGGGGTGGGGTGAGGCAAATATTACAAACCTTTTCTCGCAGCAAGCTGCGGGGAAATGCCCTCTATTGATTATTATATTAGCACAAATGTTTTATTGCAATCAAAATCACGAGCCAATTTTTTCCGATAAAAAAGGCACCTCAACATTAATAATGCCGGGTGCCTTTCATTGGATCAAGCTCTTATTTTCTAAACTTGGATGTTGAAACAAAGAGACAGAAAAAGCAAAAATATTCTTTTCTCTTACCTCAACTTAAGTTTTTTAAAAACCGCTTTATAAACTAAATTTTTTTGATAGGATCTTTACTCTTTTTGATTTCTTTTTCCTTATTCACATGTTCTTTCTTCTGCTTGTCAGCCTTTTCTTTATTTTTCTTGCCGCCTTTGTCTCCCATTGAATATCTCCTTTTTTAGTGTATGGATCAATCATGAT
>PNNU01000065.1 GCA_013824385.1 Anaerolinea sp. | reverse complement strand
TCCACCCGTTCCCTGCCCAGCCCTAAAATCGCCAATGCCTTAAAGACAGAGCTGTGTGCTTCTGCCCCCGCTACGACACGGATGGGCGGTGCTCCGAAGAGACCCTTCGTGTTGACGTCCCAGCCAGCGCGCTTCAACAGTTCGTATCGCGCCGCGGCAAAACCGGCTATGGTCGCCAAGGAGGTTCCACTGACCAACCCCATGGCACTGTCCTTGGGTAGTCCGAGCAGATCATTCATCCACTGCTCGCACACGGATTCCAATTTGGCCATGATCGGTGAGGTCACATACAGCGGCGCCAGTTGATCCCACACATCGGCCAGCCACTTCACCGCCATCACCGGCGCGAAAGCCCCGCCCACCACCAGCCCGAAGTACCTGCCGCCCGTGGTCGCCACCGTCGCCGGGGAGCCGTAATCATGCAGCAGGTTAAGCATCTTTTCCGCATCGCCGTGATTTTGCGGAAGGGGTTCATCAAATAGCTTCAACCCTTCAAGCGCCTTGGTATCAGGGTAAACATTTCGGTCTCTCACATTATCCAGATAATCAAATGCATATTCTTTCGCCTGTTCAAAAAAAATGCGTTCCTTCATCAAGTTTTGCTTAGGTTTTGGGGATTCTGACATGTAAATTACTCCAGATAGATTTTTTTCAAAAGATTAGTATAAATGAAAAAAGACCGCAGTTCATTAATTGCGGTCTTTTGTTGAGTTCGTTTTTCTTCATGAATAATACTAAATTCTATTCCTCCTGAAAAAGCCGATAAGTTGTAGTCCACCAACAATAACCGGTTAAGTCATCGCTGCGTGCTTCAATCGGACTCAACATGCGAATGCCATCTTCACTCATCCCACTACATCGGATTGGATCGCATGAACCTGTGCCGATTTCATACAAACCCCTTACTGGCCTTCTATATTGGAGCCCATCTGTAAAACATTCCTCATTTGTCCCCGCTGGAACCAGGGTAGTGCCTCCGAATCCATTTGCGGCAGAAACGGTTTCAACGCCGCCATCGTACCAGCGATATCCGTGTGTGGCAATATCCAATCCTGCTGTGCGAGTAATGGTCAATTCTTCATCACCCGCGATCTCGAACCAATCTGAAATATAGTTACTGCACCAACCGGCGCCTTGCGGGTCATCCCAGGTGGCATCGAATTCGGGTGTATTCCAATCTGCCACTACCTGTCTTGAACTGCCTCCGCTTATGTAGGCTGACAGGTGCATATCCCAGGTATTACGATAGCTTACATTTTCACCCATTAATAAGTAATGATTGGTTGGGCAAAAAGTTGCCCAACCCGTTTTCCACACCAACCGCAAGCGGGTGGTTTCTTCCACTTGATAGTCATTGTTGGTCAGGTCAACCTCGGCAATAGTGTTCTCGGGATTAACCCGGATCAGATATCCGCCTCGCATTCGCTCCCGCAGAGATTCATTAATGTCTATCTGCAATGTGACACTTTCGCGGGCTCCAAGGTCAAGATTCTCAAAATCGCTCATCACTGGGCGCCCTTCAGCAAACTCCAGCCACACCGCCAGTTTGGCGTGGTCAAGAGAGCCGTCGGCATCAGCACTGGTCAGGGTGGTTTCTCCGCGGTTTTGCACCACAACATTCAATTGTCCTGTGGATTGGTCATACCAGGCGCTCGGAATGGACAGGTCCGGCAGTGGTCTGCAGTAAGGAGTTTTTTCGCCCAATACCCCACTCTCGACATAACGATCCCGGTCCTCTTGAACCGCATTATCCGGATCCATCAACACGCAAGCACCCAAAGCGGGCTGCGGGTCCATGCCTCCATGCGATAAGATTCTCACCTCCCCCGGAGCCAGTGTGGAATTAGGCCAGGTGAAGGTGCCGAATACCTCTCCGTCTTGCGAATAAACGCGAGCCACCAAATCTTTATTGGTCCAGGTTGCCATGCCCGCATTACGCACGTGGATGCGCAGCTTGCCTGAGCTTGGATCAACACTCAGGTTTTCAACAATAATATCCGGCAGCGGAGGAGGCGCCCCAGGGTCAACAACCGGTGTCTCCCCAACTGGAGAGAGATGGAAGGTCACCTTGCACCAATCCGGCATGGACCCCACCGGTAAATCCGTGGAAATTTCACCCGACAAATCGGCTGCCAACTCTGTTTCGCTGATAAATTTCTGTCCGGAACAAATCTTTTGATCTCCATGGTAGATTTCAAATCCCAGCGCCAGCGGAATTTCAAGCACTGATGGATTACCGGCAGGAATTTCAACCAACATCTGGCTTTCGCCATCTCCAAATCCGCTCATAATTTGACTGATGTATGTTTCTGAATTGCGTCGTAAACCAAATGTTGTAGGAAAATTATCGTCTTCAAGCGGCCGCCCATCAAAGTTGAGTTGCTGCTCGTTGGCATAAAAATCACCGTAAACCGGGCTCAAATCCCCTTGAACTTCGCCGGTTTGAAGAATTTCATATGTTACCATGACAGATTGACCGCACCCCGGGCTGCCGATTTCGCCGCCGCTTATCAATGCCGTATTTGATGGCAGCGAGTAATTCCCGGTAGGATATCCCCCGACAAATGCGACCACCTGGAACCGGTATTCATCACCGCAGGGCAGGTTGAACCATTGTTCTGGCAACCTGGAGGAACGTGCGCTTCTGGAAACTGTCCACTGAAAAGTATCATTTAATAGAATGGCGAATCCATCAATTGCCGGATTGCTTCCATCATTTGGTAAATAGTCCCAGATCAACTGTCTCTGACCGACATCAACCGCCACGTTCCAAGGTGGGATGATGCTGGTATCTGGTCCTTTTTCAGGCCATGTAACCCGAAAGGCGAGTGAAAACCGATCTTCACCCCCCGAACTGTCAGCAAACTGGATCACTCCCCAGGCTTCAGGTTTAATTTCTTCATGCAGTGAACCCAGGTCAACCGCATCCAGTCCGCTTTCCGCGATGCCAACACAGTTAATATCCACCGGAACCGACTGATCTCCATCCCAGAAAATACGTAAGGCGTTTTCGTTGGCCATATGGGCTGCGATATTCCACGTTCGCCCGTTATTAGAGGCTTCAAATGACTCATCCGTGTTTTGGTTTGAATCTGCATCCGGCATCCAACGCGAAGTATTCCCGGCAAGACTGATGTAACAATGCATCGAATCATAACTTTCAAGAGTATCCAGTCTTAATACTTCCACTTTCAACTGAACAGGATCAAGAGGGGCTAAAAAACGAAAGAACGGCCATTCAATATCCACGGATTCTATCGATTCAGGTGAAGAACCCTCACTATCTGGAGCATCATCTTGTGCTGGTTCTTCCTCAACCACCGTATCATTTTCTTCATTCTGATCCGTGGGAGCTGAACCGCCAGACGCTAAGGCAGGCAAAAGTAATTCATCTCCAGGCGCGAGGCTGGCTGCACCCCCACTGTTTAATGCGCTCAATTCATCAACACTGATATCAAAATCGTCAGCGACGGAATCCAGGGTTTCACCTTCTTCGACAATGTGTTTGGGATCTGAAGCTTGAGAGGCTTCAACAACATCCACATCGATACTGGCCTGCCCTATCACGCCGTCAGTAGTCATGGACCGAACCACAAGCGAATGTTTTCCAGCCATGGATGGTATCCACGCTTCTGAAAGGATCAACATATTCGACGGATCACCGTTTTGTGGAATTAATTTAGCAATTTGAACATCATCCACCCATAATTCAATATTTTTAAGCGGTTTATCTGCGCTGGCCGTAGCGTGGACGATGAAACCTTTGTTTAGTACGACCGATTGCTGGTTTATTGGAGATTGGATCAACACGATTGGATGCGAATTGATCGCTTTATCTTTAATGATCCAATAGAACACGCCCAATTGAATGAGAAAGACCGCCAGGAGACCCAAAAAAACATAGAGAATCCAAATTCGTTTTTTCATTTCTCCCTCCCTTAACTTAACAAGATCGCGAAATAGAACCAGTCAGACCAGGCACCGACGTTGCCCTTTCCATCGATGGCTCGCACTTGCCAGCGGTAGTAGTATCCGCATTCAACTGAAAGCGACACTGTCTTGTCTTGAAGACCTGTGAAACTGGCGCCTGCCAGACTGGTCCAATCTGAGTTATCACCGGATTTTTGGACATTCACCTGATATTCAGATATCCCGCTTGGATCATCAATAGGCAGCCAGGTTAATGATTGGGCAGCCTTGCAGCCCATAGAGAGTCCGTTTGCTGGGACGACCAGGGTGGGTGCAGGAGGTGCTGTCGAATCACAAATACCCGAAACGTTTACGGTCAGGTTCCGCTGTTCTTCTTGACCTGATTGTCCCACAACCGTGAGGGTGTAGGTTTTACTTTCGCATGGACATTCTTCATCCCCACCGATGAGAGGTTGTTCAATGGATCCAAATATCACTTTTTTTGCATTGGTAACATTCCATTTTATGGATGTACATCCTCCAGCTGCCACAGTGTCAGGTTCTGCCCAGAATTTAATTAAAGGTTTTAATATGGGGGTTAGTGTTTTTGTCGGAGTGGCCGTTGCTGTCGGTGTCGTCGTAAATGTGGGAGTAAAAGTGGGAGTAAATTCAAGTGTGGCAGTTGGAGTTGATGTGGTTGCTTCTGCTAACGGGATTTCTGGTTCAACAACTCCCCCAACATGGATGAGTGCCGTATCAGGAACGCTTGAAGTTCCATTTGAAGCATAAGCAATGATATGAATAGCATAGTCACCTGGTATGGTCGGCTTCCAACTGGTTTGAAATTTTACCAATCGGTTCTCACTCGAGAAATCAGTGAGTGAAATTAAGGGGGTATCATTGATTGACACATCCACCCTTTCAATTGTGCCCAGGGATGATGCATGTCCTTCAATTTGAATAACCTGAGGGTTTTGTATGGTTAAGTTGTCGATTGGAGCGTCGATCCAGGCATAGGTCACGTTGCCAATGTTGGGTTGGCTGCATGACACCAGTAGCACAAAACAAAGCATCCAAAATAACCAATCGTTTCTTTTTTTCATCGCATACTCCCCTCACCAAATAATATGAGAAATATGGTTAACAAGTGATATTGGGATTACAAAAATCACTTTCTTCTGAGATGAAAACCTGGAAGATTTTGTGTGTTTTAAAATAAATTATGGAATTCTCGATGAATTATCGTTGAAATACAAAAAGAGTATAGCACCTGAAAAGCAAGATTGGTATATTCATTTTTTGGGGCGTGGACTGGCGTCTGAGCCATCTTATTTAGTATATCAAGTTTGATTATTGCTGCAAAATGGGGTATGAACTTTATTGGCCCTTCGTAATGTAACAAGCCTCCGGAGCAAATTTCTTGAACATTTTAAACAATTCATCAACGGCATAGCCCAATGGGATGGACCCGGTTTGTTTATAACCTGTCGGAAAGTGACAGTACTGCTTGTGGTTTTGCAAGTCAAACAGCATCATTTGTCCAATCTCCCCGCCCGTCCAAGGAATCTGATATTTCGACTGTACATAATCCACTGCTTCTTTCGGAAAAGCATTCATTGATACGGCTGCGACAACAATATTTGGAAGGGTCACCCTCCATGCATTTGGCACTCGAAAATCCTTATTGACTACTTTACTATAAGTTTTTTGAGCAGCAATCAGGGCATCCAGACGGCCAAACAGATCATTATCCCAATCGAGAAATAAGTAATAGTTCACAAATTTAATCGGGCCAACGGAGGTGATCTTTGGCGAGACTGCTTTCAACAGACCGCGCACTCCAGGAATGCTGGGATTGGTATCAATAGTGAAACCTGCTGTCCAAAGTTGCTGCTCAAATACCTGAACAAATTCCAGTATCATATGAATATTCCTTCCTGGCAAATAATCCAATAATCACCATTATAGAACAATCCAAAAACATTTGCTCAACCAGCTTTTTGGTTCGCTCTTTCGAGATAATCTTATTGAAGAACAGAGGGATTCTGAACAAACCCATGTTTTTATCAACCAAAAGATGGGACATAGATTGAGAGCATTTTGAGAAATTGATCATACTCGGTATACAGTTCACCCTTCCAACCCCTAGCTTTCGCCGCGTTCACATTTTGCAGGATGTCATCCCAGAAGAGGATGGATTCTCCCGGAAGCTGTAGTTGTATTTCAATATATCGATAATATGCTTCTTCAGGTTTTTGAGTGCCCATTTCACAAGAGATGAATAAGTGATCAAACACCTCTTTAAAACCCATCTCCTTTTTCATGTAATCGGCTCGATGCTGTTCCTAGCTGGTAGCCAGACAACAAATAATGCCATCTTGTCGCAACTTCTTGATTGTTGTGATCAACCTGGTATCGATTTCATGGTCTGTTTTCAGCCAGAGTGCCACAAATTCTTCAGCAGAGCCGTTCCAATTCCATTTCTGCAAAAACGGCGGAAGTACATCCATCAGGTCTGCCTTACCGATCAGGCATTCGTTGAAAACACCTTTGAAAAAAGGTTCAGCCATTTCATTTGAAATGCCGAGTTCCATTTCACGCAGCCGCGAGAACAGCATCTGCGGATTGACCACCACTCCGTCTGCATCGAAACAAATAGCCTTGATTGACATGTCTCATCCCTGCTTAGGTATTGAAAATTTCCTGGACAAAATCGTGATAATTAACGGAATCGATCCTCCAGCCAGATCAATACCCAGGTCAAATAAAGATGCGCCTATATTGAAAACGCCCACGCTGACCATTTGAATGATTTCCTGGATCATCCCCACCAGAAACACACTCCCCAAACTTATCAAAAAAATATGAAGCATTGGTTTTTTGGAGGTGAAGCTCATCACAATCCACGCCAGTACGCCGAATAGAGCCATATGCATCAGAATATGCGATAGCAGTGAATTGAAGATGGAATTGAATACTATTGCGTACCCACTGTAAAGTTGAGAAAGGGCCGCAAAGGGGAACAGGATTCCCAGCAAGAGAATAATCAGGATGATGATAACAACACGTTTTTTCATTCGATTGCCACTTCTAATCTGTAATTTATGATCAACGAGGAATCTTACCATTTTTTGTAAACAAAAATCCGTGAAGCTAAAAATCTCACGGATTGTATGGCTTGAATATTTTGATATTTATTAACTTGAATTGGCTCTTTGATAAAACAATCGCGTGGCTGGGATTAAGGTGAACAGAATGATCAATCCACTCCAGGCATAATAGATATAATGCAAAACGCCTATGGAAACCCAGATGAGTTCAACCGTCAGCCAAATGGACACGATAACTCCGGATGCGAGTGAACCTGCCCAACTCCAATGAATATTCTTAAATGGATTAATAGTATTAGGCCAGCTCCATCCAGGACGTTTGCATAGTCCATATGCAACACATGACGGAAACACGCCTACAAACAAAAATAATATCATTCCTGGAATGAAGAATCCATTAAACGGAGAGCCTTCGATCAAAAAGAGAGGCATACGCATCAGGTTTCCATCGGGGGAAATCATCAGTAAACCACCGCTGGCCACAGCCCCGAATCCCAATAACACTTGCAGCCAAACCAGAACCTTTGCTGTGACAGGCATTGAACTTTTTTGTTTACCCA
The DNA here is from genome assembly GCA_013824385.1 of Anaerolinea sp. The sequence continues at coordinate 3,731 of PNNU01000065.1, read as the reverse complement.
TATCTTCCTTCCCTGAAATGGATTATTACTGTTTCTTTTTCTTGGATTTCGCCAGGTTTTCTTTCAAGCGAAATCTCACAATTTCACGCACCAGATCCATCGGGATTTCCTCATCCAACGGAAACTGCACCGTTCCCTTGGAGGTTTTATATTTTGCCAGCTCGTTTGTGAAATTTTCGACCCCTGAAGGCGTCGGGAAAAACCCAATGTGATTCTTGAAAGCCGCAAAATGCACCAGGTTGCCATTCTGACTGAAAGTCGGCATGCCGTAGGCAATCCGTTCTTCCGCATCTGGGACTTCCGCTTTGATAACGGCTCTCAATTCTCGCAGTTTCTGCTGAACTTCTTGCGGCGCTTCAGAGATGTATTGATCGATTGAAACTGCAATTTCTTTTCCTTTTTCCATTTTCACTCCTTTTGCACACAACTAATAACCTGATAAATTTTGTCTTATTATCTCTTTTTTCATCACAATTTGTCAAATAATTAATCGTACCTTTTAACGATTCACTTTGTTTTAAAGGGTATCAAGAGGAGTCAATTATGACTAATAATACTTTTAAAAATAAGACGGTGGTCATTACCGGTGCCTCCAGCGGCATCGGTTGGGAAATGGCTAAACAACTGGCTGAACAAGGTGCAAATCTCGTCCTGGCTGCCCGGCAAGCGGATAAACTGGTCGAACTAGCCAACCTTTGTTACAAGTTGGGAGGCAAAGCCGTGGCCATCCCCACGGATGTGTCTGACCCAAGCCAATGCAGCGCGCTAATCGAAGCGGCAGTTAAAGCTTTTGGCGAAATTGATGTTTTGATTAATAATGCCGGCACCACCATGTGGGCCAGGCTTGATGAGATCACGGACCTGACGATTTTTGAAAAGATCATGCAGGTAAACTACCTGGGCAGTGTTTATTGCACTTATTTTGCCCTACCGTACCTGAAAGCCTCCAAAGGGCGTCTGGCTGCCGTTTCCAGTTTGACTGGCAAGGCCGGTGTGCCCACCCGCACGGGATATGCCGCCAGCAAACACGCCATGGTTGGCTTCTTCGATTCGCTGCGTGTCGAACTGCGCGGATCAGGCGTCAGCGTCACCATGATCTATCCCGGTTTTGTAGATACCGGTGTTCAGGAACGCGGTTTTGGCGCGGATGGCAAACCCCTGGGTGTCAACCCGCTGCAGTTGAACAAGATCATGACTACACCAGAATGCGCACAGTTGTGCATCAAAGCCATAGCGGATCGCCGCCGAGAAGAAGTCATGACCCTGCGCGGCAAACTCGGCCAATGGATCAAACTGATCGCGCCTGGTCTGGTCGATCAGATCGCCGCCAAAGCCATTGAAGACGGAAAATAGCTGTTGATTTCACACTTCCAATGCTATTCTTTGACCGGAATTTGAGACATGATGTATTCCGCCAGGGCCGTGATGGTTAGCGCCGGGTTGGCGTTTAGGTTTACGGGCACCACAGATCCATCGGCCACGTAAAGTCCTGGATAGCCATATACCCTACCGTCATGGTCGACAACACCCTCTGATGGGGAATTTGCCATGACACAGCCGCCAAGAATATGCGCCGTGGTGGGGGCATCCATCAACACTTCAAACCAACTGCCTTTGGGGAACCCCTTCATCTTTTCGGCCATTTTGCGCGTGACCTGGTTGGCGATGGGTATGTAAGTTGGGATGCGCTCACCTTTTTCAGGCAATCGTGAATCCAACCCAAACCAGGTCTTTTTGATGCGCAAGTAGTTCTCGGTGGACTGCATCACTAAAATTACTGAGGTGCGTGCGCTTTGTCCGGGGATCCATAAGCCCCTGAGGAACTGCAGCGGATGCCTAAGAATATTGCCGAAAAAACGCAGAACTCGCGGAATACTTCCGCCGCCGTTGGTCAACACCGTCGCCAGTGCATACATCACATCAGAGCCCTTGTTATATCTGACCACTTCGATGTGCGTATTTGCATCCGGATAAATACCCGAAGTGATGGCAATATGGTCGTTCCAGTCCTTGCTGCGATCTCTTGAATCAACCCCCAAAATGGCCTCGGAATTGGTGCGCGTAAAATCACCCAATTTATCAGACAGATTGGGTAAAAGCCCTTTTTCTTTACACTCGAGTAGCAGCTTCACCGTCCCTAACACGCCGCCGCTGAATACCACCCCGCCGCATTCAAATATGGATTCCTTTTTAGCCAAGCCGTGAGATGTAACCGCTTTGATTTGGTAGCGGTTTTCTGCAAGGGGTTTCACTTCCATTACCTCGGTTTCTGGGATGATCCTGACCCCCAGTTTTTCGGCCAGATACAGGTAATTTTTATCCAGGGTGTTTTTGGCGCCGTTGGGGCAGCCGATCATGCATGCGCCGCAGAATTTGCAGCCGGTGCGATCCGGCCCTTCCCCGCCAAAATAGGGGTCGGCTACGGTTTTATCCGCTTCACCGAAGAATACCCCCACCGGGTTAATGTGGAAGGTGTCTTCACCACGCAGTTCAATGCCCACTTCTCGCAAAACTTCATCCGCGTTGCCGATACTCGGGCAGGTCACCGCCCCCAACATGCGGCTGGCTTCTTGATAATGTGGAGTCAATTTTTGCTTCCAACCGCTGCCGCCCCATTCGGGTTTTTCAAAAATGTTGTCTTCCGGCACGATCAATTGATTGGCATAGACCAGGCTGCCGCCGCCAACACCCACCCCATTCAAGACCAAAACATGACGCAGCAGCGTCAGCGATTGAATGCCCAGCAGCCCCAGATTTGGCATCCAGATGGACTTTCGCAAATTCCAGTTGGTTTTCGGAAAGTCCTGGGATTGGTATCTCATCCCTTTTTCAAGAACTGCAACCTTATAGCCCTTTTGAGCCAGCCTTAAAGCGGATACTGCCCCGCCAAAACCTGAACCGATCACGATGAAATCATAAGTGTCCATGCAGTAGAACCTTTCACAACATGATATAAACCTAACAAATATATGCTTTGTTAGGTTTATTAACCCTGGTTTATGGGTTAGTTATGCAGATATGGAATTGAAAATATCAGATTACTTCCGCGGATGTTCTTTCACAAACTCACGGATGTAGTCCATGATGTCCACGGTGGTTTCCCAGCCCAACTCTTCCCTCGCCTTGGAGGCATCGTTCGCAGATTCTTCCCGGCCGGGATAGCCCTCCACCCATTCGATTGGTCCGCCAAATGCTTCTGCAATCTCAAGGATCGAATGGCTTTGCTCAGCGCCCAGGGCGTAGCCGTCACCCCAACCTTTTTCACCGGTCAGCATGATGCCCCGCGCCAGATCTTTGACGTAGGTAAAAGCCCGTTTCTGCGTCCCCGGTTTAACCACCGGCAGCGGCAGTCCCTTGAGGTAAAGCTGCTCATACCTGGCGATGACGGTTGCGTATTTACTCTCCCCTTTTTCACGCGGACCGAATCCGTTATAGAAGTAGCAGATGGCGTAAGGCAGGTCGTACCATTTGCCGTAATCATTGATTAAATCCACGTTGACAGACTTGGTAAAAGAATAAGGGTTTTGGTGCCGCCCATTGCCTTCGACTGCAAAGCGCGTGCTGGAAGCCGCGTATACCAGCTTTTTCACCTTCCGCTGTCGGCAGTACTCGACGACTGCAAAAGTACCGGTGATGTTCATATCATAGACCAACGCCGGTTCTTCGCGCGAGGGAGTGATGCGTGCGTATTCGCCAAGGTGAAAGATCAGGTCTGGCATTTCGGGCACCAG
>PNNU01000064.1 GCA_013824385.1 Anaerolinea sp. | reverse complement strand
TAAACAAATGATTAATGATTGTGGTTTTCAGTACTTTTGTTTGAAAAAAAAGTCATAAAATGATTAAGAAGAAACATCACATGTTATGACTTATTAAAACATAGTTTTTATATGCTTGCCAAATTTTATATTCCAAGGAGTGAATATCGTGGATAAGAACGTCTTAGACAAAATGCTTCGTCCCAAAACTGTAGCTGTTGTGGGTGCTTCTGCCACCCCCGGCAAAATCGGCTACACCGTCATCGACAACCTGATTAAAGGTGGTTATTCAGGCAAGATTTACCCCATCAATCCCACCTGCACAGAAATCCTGGGATTGAAATGCTACCCCGAAATCGAACAGGTCCCCGGCGAGATTGATTCCGCCATCATCACCGTCCCCGCTAGAGTCATGGCCGAAGTCACCGAAGAATGCGGCAAAAAAGGCGTCAAAGGTTTAATCGTCATCACCTCCGGTTTCAGTGAATCTGGCCGCAAAGATCTCGAAGATCAAATGCTCGACATCGCTGCAAAATACAAGATGCGCATCCTTGGACCTAACATTGTTGGTTCACTTTCCAACTCAGACAAATTTAACGGTTCATTTGCCCCCGGCCTGCCTCTCGCAGGCAAGGCCTCTTTGGTCACCCAATCTGGGGCTCTGCTCATTGCCATAGATATGGCCACCTATACCCGCAAAATTGGATTTGACAAATTAATCTCCATCGGCAACATGGCTGATGTCGATTTTGCCGATCTGATCGAATGGTTTGACGAAGACGATAACACTACATGTGTCTCACTCTATATCGAAGGCATGAAAAACGGCCGTAAATTCATTGATGCTGCAAGAAAATCCAGCAAACCTATCGTGGCACTTAAATCCGGTGTCTCTGCCCACGGATCAGCAGCAGCCGCATCTCATACAGGTTCTTTGGCTGGCGCTGCAAAAATCTATAATTCTGCCTTCAAACAGGCGGGTGTCATCCAGGCACAAGATTTGAACGATCTATTCAATCGTACTCTCACCCTTTCACAACAGCCCCCAATGAAGGGTGAAAATTTGTTAATCCTCACCAACGGCGGCGGTGTGGGTGTTTTGGCAACTGATGCTGCTGAAAAATATGGCATTCCCCTGCACTTCGCCCCCGCGGATGTTCAAGCTGAATTAAAAAAACACATGCCCGAGTTCGGTTCTGCCAAGAACCCGGTTGACATGACCGGTATGGCTGGCAACGATTGGTATTACCAGACCACCAAATTCAGCTATGCCCATGAATGGACAGACGGTCTGGTCGTGCTCTATTGCGAAACCGCCATGACCAATCCATTTGAGATCGCCAAAAGCATCAAACAGGCTGTGGATGAATCAGGCGTCAAAGGCAAACCCATCACCGTTTCATTCGTTGGTGGCGAAAAATCCGATCAGGCAATGGGCTGGTTGGTTGAACATGGTATTCCCGCATTCGGTGCCCCCGATATCGCAGTCAATGCCATGGCTTCTCTACGCGAATACGCCCGCCTTCAAGAAAACAAGAGCAATGGCGCTTACAAATGTGATGAATCAGCCAAGAAAGCAGCCCTGGCTGTCTTTGCCAAAGCCCGTTCTGAAAAACGCGATTCTCTTACTGAAATCGAAGCCAAAGAAGTCTTCAAAGCTTATGGCATGCCCGTAACCAACATAGCCCTGGCCAAAACAGAAGATGAAGCCGTTGCCCTTGGCAACAAAATCGGCTTCCCCCTTGTGCTCAAAATCGTCTCCCCCGACATCTTACACAAATCGGATGCCGGCGGCGTGAAAGTCAACATCAAGGACGAAGCGGGTATTCGCGACGCTTATCAGACCATTCTCAAGAACGCCAAAGCATACAAAGCAGATGCTAACATCCATGGTATTGCCATTCAAGAAATGGCTCCCTGGGGCACCGAATGTATTTTGGGCTCTGTCAATGACGCAGCCTTTGGCCCGACTGTTATGTTTGGCTTGGGCGGCATCTTTGTGGAAGTATTGAAAGATGTTACCTTCCGCGTAACGCCATTCTCCAAAGCGGAAGCCGCAGAAATGATCGGCGAAATCAAGGGTGCAGCCATTTTGGCCGGAGCCCGCGGTGAGAAACCCAAGGACCGCGCCAAACTTGCCGAAACCATCTACAACTATTCATGCATGATCCACGACCTCGATGAAGAGATCAAGGAATCAGACGCCAACCCAGTGCTCGTCTACGAAGACGGCCAGGGCTTGAAAGTGGCCGACGCCCGCATCATCCTCAAGGCAAAGTAATTCCAAGATTGTTGTACGGGCGACCTGCGGGTCGCCCTTTTTTTACCTTGGGTTATTAAATAATGTTAGGTACAAACTGTTCTGGATTAATAATAAAAAGAATGGTGTTTGAATTTCTGTCGATCATTTTTGTTTTGGGGAGGTTCAATGACAAAAAAAAGCCTTTTGGTTTTTATCTATCTATTTATATTGATTCTAATATTGTCTGGAGATACCGTTCATTTAATAAAACCTGAAATATCTTCAGGTATGAACAGTTCTCAAACTATTGGTAATGATTTGCCTTCAAACAATTCACATCCTTATCCTCGATTAGGAATGTGGTGGCTTGATCCATATACTGCTTCTGCGCAAGATATTGCACGATATGACTTATTACTGCAAGACTTTGATTATGATGCGATACTAAAAGAAAAATACAAACAAATTAATCGTCTGAATTCTGATCAAATAAACCTTAAACCCTTAAGTCCATCTGAACGGCAATTATTTATGTATGATTGGGAAACCGATGAGATAAACCCAAATCCAGAAATTAGCAATTTGCCATCCGATTTTTTCCTTCTGCAAACAGGAGCAAATCTTGTCGAGTCGATTAATGAATCGACAATCTTATTAAAGCTTGATCGATTAAATGACGATGCTGACCAGCCATTATTTCATTTAGGAGGTGAAGTTGCAATTGGCAGTTTTGAGTCTGCCAAGATTGTCGCAATCAATTGGGCTAATAACACACTTGAAGTTCAAAGAGGGTATGTAAGAGCCGCTTCGCCTCACGCCATAGGGGAAAAGGTGGCTTCACATATTCGCTTTTGGCCAGGTTCATGGGTAATGAATGTTACCGCTGCATGTCCAGTCGTAAATATCTCTGGTTTAGATAAACCAGATAATTGGATAGGATATTATTTCAATTTAATCAACGGGAACATTAAAGGAATTTACAGGCATGAAACAGATAACTACAACCTCATTTCAAAGGATATCACCTATGATGGTTTTATTATTGATCGCTTTGAAGATAAAGAAAGTTGGCTAAAATGGATTAACGATGGTGATGTAATTGAACTGGATCTTTACCATGATTTTAGTGTCGTTTCAGATGAGGAATTTGATTCTTCTTGGAAAAAAGGAACCGATCAACTTCAAACAATACTCATTGAGGCTTATCCTGACTCAATAATTATTCGAAATAATCCTATATCAAAGCGACTTGAACCCTACAACGGTCAAGTCTATGAAACCTCCGGTTGGACTAATCCATCTCAGGAGTGGTGGGAAGACCTTGTTATTAATAATGATGCCGAAGAGTACTATAGCAACATGCCTTACCTCAGTTGGTTTGAAAATCATGCAGGCAAGGAACCCCTTGTTTTGTTCGAGGTCTACGCGGATGAAAGTGGTCCAGATGCAGACGGAAATGGTGAATATGATAATCCATTCTTAAAAAATGACTATAAACCTGACTATAAACGAATGCGATTTTCATTAACTACAACCTTACTTGGAGATGGTTATTATAGTTATGAAATTAATACAAACGGTCATGGTGCTCTAGGATTATTGTGGTTTGATGAGTATGACAACGCTGGAAAAGGAAAAGGATATCTTGGATATCCAGTCAGCAAACCGACTATGCTGGCGTCAGGCATTTATATGAGATACTTTGACAACGGCGTTGTACTTGTCAATCCGACAGAAAAGACCGTCAGTGTAGACCTTCCATCCTATTATCAAAAAATCATGGGTACACAGGATGTATTGATAAATTCAGGAGAAATATTAAATAAAATAACGATTGATGCATATGATGGGATCATATTGCTCAATATTAATGAGTGAGTTTTCAACTGCCAAATCCGTGATTGTCTATGAAGACTGCCAGGGCTTGAAAGTGGCTGACGCCCGCATCATCCTCAAGGCAAAATAATTCCAGGATTGTTGTACGGGCGATCTGCGGGGTCGCCCGTTTTAATTTGATATATTGTGTCATTTCTCGAATTGCACCATGCTTTTTTACTCAGAATTACCGACTCTCTCGTGTCGACTTTATATGATTATTACGCTTTTTTTTGTTTTTTGAATTTTCTTTTAGTTATTTCCGTGTTATTCGTGGTTAAAAAGGTTTTAATTTTTATCTATCAACCACTTCATCCATATACTCCCGCCATAACGGATTTGGTTCCCAAATCTCTTTCATGGGATGCAAGGCCTCTTCTTCAGGCTGCTCGAGGATTAATTTGCGATACAAATACACAAAAACAGAAACCCGGTTATTCAACGCGCAGTGCATCCAGACTTTGTGACCCCGCTCATGCAAATCAATCAACATTCCGGCGCATAGCTCGAATTGCTCCACTTCCGGCAATTCCCACTCGACAGGGATATTGATATAGTTCATATGCAGGTTGGCAATCAGCTCAGCCTCCCTTTTTATCGCGTTGGTGGAGGTTGGCAAAGCGAGGTTGATGATGGTATCAAACCCGTCAAGTTGAATTTGTTTAATATCATCTTCCGAGATCTGACCGGACGTCCACAGCCAATCAAACACCTGATATGTATTAACTGCATCCATAATAAATCCTTATAGTCTTCCCTAATTTTCAAATACTGTGATGGAAAATCACTTTTTGATAGATGGTTTTTTGGTTTTATTGAATTTAATTTTCGTGTTTATTGTGTTTTCGCGATTTTCGCGCCCCCGAACGAAGTGAGAGGGGTCGTGGTAAAAAGGTTTATGATTTGACTTTTTTTGGTTTTTTTTACATTATTATTATCTTTTGTGTGGTTCGTAGTTAATAAAAAAGGTTTAAGAATTCAGCTTTTTCCAAGCTCCCACCCACGGCGTACCCAGCCGATGGTGCTCAGGGATCATAATCTTGTTCAATTTCTGCCCAATCTTCACTGAAGTCATGGCCACATTCGCCCAGTCTTCGGCTATCAAGGCAGTCTTCATCGCCTTGGAGCAGCTTCCTGCCCACTCCCACTCCAACCGGAACTTGTCCGCTTTAACCCAGTAGCCTCGTTTCTCCCAGGCTTCAACACTGGTGTCGATATTCTCACTGATTTCAGCCAGAGCTAGCACTACGAAGGCGGTCAAGTCTTTGGTTAAGGCATTGGGTTCGTTTTGTTTCATTAACTCACGCAAAGCCAGCACGATACTTTTGGATAGGCGCGTACGGTCTTTGCCGACGCTTTCGGGATTGTAGACTCTGCTCAAACCGATTTTCCTCGTTTTCATCCAAAGATAAGCACAACGAGGCTGATTATATTACAAGAATCAGTGGTTATAATTCCTTTTAGGTAGATATCAAAGATTATTGGTGTATTAAATGTCCTAAAATACCCTCTTTCCGTACTCACCTGATCGTATTTAATATCCGGAATAAATTCAATATTATCCCCTCACTATGGTAATAGCGAAAATTTTGTACCCCTTTAGGTAATAATAAATAACAAATAATATTATTAGAATAGTAACAATCTTCATAATTGTAAATTTTGGAATATTCGATATTATGAAAGAGACGAAGTGAAATATGTTTTTTATAAAACATTTTCATAAATCTATTATTGAGGAGACAAAAAATGAATAAAAAGATACTTGTTCTGATTTCTGTCCTGCTTGTTCTCACAATGGCGCTTACTGCGTGTCAACAAGCAACTCCGGTTGCAACAGAAGCCGCCCCTGCTGCTGCAACGGAAGCTCCTGTTGCCGCCGCTACAGAAGCTCCTGCCAAAGAATATAAACTGGCAGCCATTTTCCCGGGTGTCATAACTGATGCAGATTACAACACCCTGGCGTATATCGGTGTAAGTGAAGTGACCAAATCTTCGGGCATTGAATCCACGTACTCCGAAAGTGTCGCTGTTCCTGATGTTGATCGTGTCATGCGTGAATATATCGACCTGGGCTACAACATCATCTGGACGCACGGTGGACAATTCGTCAATCAGACTGTTGAATTAGCCAAAGCCTTCCCCGATGTGATCTTTATCGCCGAAGGTGATGCCGCCGTTACAGAACCCCCTGCCAACCTCTGGTTTATTGATCGCAATTTCCAGATTGGTTACTACGGTATCGGTACTGCCGCTGCGCTTGCAACCAAGACCAACAAGATCGCTTACCTCGGTGGTCAAGCCCTTCCTTTCTCATATCAAGAAGTCCATGCCATTCAGCAGGCGCTTGCCGATCTTGGATCTGATGTTGAACTCATCTATGTATGGACAGGTGATTTCAATGATCCCACCAAAGCCCGCCAAACTGCAGATGCATTAATTGGCCAGGGTGTTGATGTCATTATGAGCAGCCTGAATCTTGGTGTATACGGTGTATTTGAAGCTGCAAAAGCCGTTGCCGACAAACAAATTCTTGTTACTGTGAAATATACAGACAAAACCAGCTATGCTCCCGCCAACTATGTGACCTCTGTTATTTATGATTTCGCTGGTCCTCTTCAAGATATCGTTTCTCGAATCCAGGCTGGAGAAACAGGTGGTTACTATCCTCTCGGATTTGACACAGGTGTTAAAGTTCAACTTCCCTTAAAGAATGTTGATCCTGCTGTTCAAACCCAGGTGGAAGAAACTGTTCAAAAAGTCATTGATGGAACCATCGTTGTTGTAGAAGATAGCACCGAGATCGCTCAATAATTTTGTTCAATATTTGAAATGCGTGAGACTTCCGGGGTGAAGGGAAAAGGAATATTCTCATCCTTCCCTCGGAAGTTTTCCAAATCCAGTTTATAGGATGGATCAATGGACCAATCTCCAATTTTACAAATGCATGGCGTCAATAAAACCTTTGACAAGGTTGTCGCCCTGAACAATGTGGATTTCGAGCTCAAGCATAATGAAATCCTAGGTTTGTTAGGTGGTAATGGCGCTGGTAAAACAACTTTGATGAATACTCTTTTCGGTCTCTATAAAATGGATTCCGGAAAAGTCTTATTAAATGGACAACCCGTTACCATTTCCTCACCACGCGATGCCCTTCAAAAAGGGATCGGTATGGTTCATCAACATTTCCTTCAGATTAACAACTATACGGTTATTGAAAACATTGTTCTTGGTTCCAAAGTCTCCCGGCCATTCACGGCAAATTATGCCGAAGAAGAAGCCATTGTTCAGAAACTTTGCAAACAATTCGGTCTCGAAATCGATCTTTCTGCACGGATTGAAACGTTGCCAATGGGTACCCGCCAGAAAGTTGAAATCTTAAAAGCACTTTATCGTGGTGTAAAAGTACTAATTCTTGACGAACCAACCACCAATCTGATCCCTCAAGAAGTGGATTCCCTTTTTCAAACATTAAAAATAATGGTTAATGAAGGCTTAAGTATTGTCTTTATTACTCACAAATTACGCGAAGTTCTATCGGTTTGTGACCGCATTTCAGTATTGCGTGAAGGTAAGAACGTCATTAGTTTGACCCGCAGAGAAGCCAGTGATGACATGTTGGTGCGTGCCATGGTTGGCGAAGGGATGGATTTGGAGAAAAGTATTATTTTCGCCCAGGAACAAACCCGTGAAATAAAGACAAGCAAACCGCTGGTATTGAATGTCAAGGGAATAAACCGGGTTAATCCTGATAAATCACAATCAATCACCAACATAGAATTTTCAATCCATCAAGGCGAAGTTTTTGGCGTTGCTGGTGTTGCGGGCAACGGCCAACGCGATTTAGCCGAAGCGATCATGGGCATTCAACCGACTACAAGCGGTAATCTTTTTCTTGGTGATGAGGATATCACCAGGATAAATACCAAAGAACGCATTAAACGCGGTTTTGTCTATATTCCTGAAGATCGTCTCGCAGATGGATTTTTAAACAAGGTTAGCGTAGCCTACAATCTCATTCTTGGTTACCATCATTTGGAACCATACAGTAAAAATGGAATCATAAACTGGAAGAATGTAAAGAACAGCTCCAAAGAGATGATTGCCGAATATAGTATAAAAACTACAGGACCTGATGAAATTGGTGGCAACCTTTCTGGTGGCAATATTCAACGCGTTATGATTGCCCGCGCTTTTTCACAAAACTCAAAGCTGCTGATCGCCCATAATCTAACTCGCGGACTTGATATCCCATCTATGGATTTCGTGTATAAAAAGATTAAAGACCACTCTTCATCTGGAATGGCATCTCTGGTAATCTCTGAGGATCTTGATGAGCTTATTCTGATTTGCGACCGGATTGCCGTGATGTACCGCGGAAAAATTGTTGGGATACTAACTCGTGAAAAATTTGAAAAATATGAAATCGGACGGTTGATGAGCGGCTTTGAACAAACAAGCGAAGAAACCGGGAAAGGAAAGTAACATGACACAGATAAAGAAATACCTTCCCTATTTCCTTGCTATCCTTGCAGCATTTCTTGCAGCAGGCATCTTCATTGCAGCCCTCGGATTTAATCCCATTAAAGCTTATGAGACAATTTTCTCAACTTCTTTTCGAACGCCTAATGGTTTCATTCAAACACTGATCAAATGGGTTCCGCTTACCCTTCTCGCTCTTGCCTTTACAGTCCCGCTTTCGTCGGGCAAGTTTAACATCGGTGCTGAAGGTCAAATGATCGTGGGCGGCATCGGCGCTGCTGCGGTGGGTATTATATTTACAGATCTCCCTCCCGCTCTTTTGATTCCACTAATCATCCTGGCAGGAATGGTAGCAGGTGCTTTGTGGGGTTTGATTTCTGCATGGCTGTTGTTTCAATTCAACATCAATGAAATTCTAACCACAGTCTTGCTCAACTTCGTATCTTTTGCGCTGATCGATTTTGTTGCAACAGGTCCTTGGCGTGATCCTGCTGCTGGTCATCCTACAACAATAGCTATCGGTGAAAATGGCTTTTTACCCATGCTTATCCAACAACCCCCATTAAACATCGGCGTGTTATTGGCTCTCGTTGCCACCGTTTTGGTTTATCTTTATACTAACAAGACAACAGCGGGTTATGAGCTTGTTGTCACTGGCGCCAATCCACGTGCATCCAAGGTACATGGCATCAACATCCGCCAGATGTTTCTTTTTTCGATGGTTATCGGTGCCTCTTTGGCGGGTCTGTCAGGCGCCATTGAAGTATCTGGCACACATCATCGTCTGATTGAAGGGTTGCATTCCAACTTCCCAACGCTTGGATTAATCATTGGATTAATTGCACGCGGCAAAAACCAGGCTGTTCCTTTCGTGGCTTTCTTTATTGCCATTCTTGAAGTTGGAGCCAGCGCCATGCAGCGCACATTGCTGATTCCTGTGCAGGTTGTGCTGATCATGGAAGCGTTGATCCTTATCTTTATTCTTTTGTCTGATCTCATTAGGAGGCGTCAAAAATGAGTGGTATTGAAGTCTTCTTAACCGATTTTCTAAAACTCACCTTTTTGTCTATGGTGCCCTTTGTTCTTGCAGGCCAGGGAACCATGCTAGGTGGACGTACAGGTGTGTTTAACGTTGCGCAGGAAGGTATTATGCTTACCGGCGCTTCTGTTGGATTCCTGGTTGGATATTTGAGTGGCAGTGTGTTTTTTGGCGCTGTGTGCGCCATGTTGGTCGGCGGATTATTTGGCTTGATCCTGGCGTACTTCACAACCACATTAAAAATGGACCAATTCGTGGTTGGTCTGGCTTTGTTCTTCATGGGCTTGGGGCTTTCATCTTTGCTTCCAAAATTAGCCTTGGGTGTTACACTCACCCCGCCGCTCATTCCAACTCTACCTGACATTTCCATTCCGTTGTTAAGCAAAATTCCTTTTATTGGACCAATTCTTTTCAACCAGAATATTTTGGTCTATATATCAGTAATCCTTTCAGTGGTCTTGTGGTATGTCCTCTTCCGTACCAATCTTGGCTTGCGCCTGCGCTCTGTGGGCGAGAATCCAAAAACTGCCGATAGTCTGGGCATCAGTGTAAACCAATATCGCTACCTGACCAGCATTATCGGTGGTATGTTGATTGGTTTGGCTGGCGCTTATCTACCTATGGTTTACACTGGCACATTTACTGATTTGATGGTCAAAGGCCGCGGCTGGATTGCGATTGCCTTAACCTTCTTTGGCGGCTGGAGCCCTCTTCCGATATTGTTCGGTTCACTCTTCTTTGCCGGCGTCGAGGTTTTGTCTTTCCGCATGCAAGTGGGTGGAGGAATCTTCCCCTACCAGTTCCTGATCATGCTGCCTTACATCGCCACCATCATCGTCATGATCTTTACCTTTGGTAAAGCCAAAGTGCCTGGTTTCTTGGGTCAAAACTACGATAGAGAAAGACGTTCGCTTTAACATCATTTTTTCGCACAAGGGTGGGTTCGGTCGTCGAACCCACCTATTTCTTTACCAACTAATAGGTGCAAGGGTGGGTTCCCCGATCTTTGCGCCCCATAAGTCCCTTGTTCTTTGAGGACGAGCTCATGTTTTTTCGAGCGAGTGGGAATGAACCCACCTTTAATTCATCCATTATTCCTCTCGTCCACGTATCCCTTTATCCACATCATACATCAACCTGTCCAACCGGCTCTTATTCGCCTACCATGCGGACATTTGCATCTTTAGTGCGATCAAACCCATCATTGAATGAATACCACTAATATAAGTTTCACCCAGTACGCTGCTTATTGGGAAAACTTGTGTTTGTCGTGTGTATGATATCGCTTGCTTTAATCCCTGGACAGCGGTACTGGTGACTCCTTGATGGGTCTATTCGACCGAATTTAATTGCCATTTTCGGGCACCAATTTATGCAGGCAAAGCACCATTGACATTGATCTCCAATCTTCACTTTTCCTTCTTCCATCGAAATATTCCTTACTGGACAAAGATTAATACACATTCCACATTGAGTGCACAATTCCTTGTTTACCTGTCTATTTTCTGCTTTGTAATAATGCACGACTGCAAATTTGTTGACTTTGCCCATAATTGCCAAAGAAGTACTTTTTTGAACTGACAAATCAGAATGTGTGTAATTTGTAACTGCCGCAGCAATTTCGTCTGCTGCATTATCCGTGTGTTTCAGCCGAAGATCTGCTGCTTCTTGTGAGGTCTGCAGAATGATGCTGTTATCAGCCATAACGACATTTTTCTCATAGTCAAGGCAACCACCACGTAACTTTAAAGCGGCATCCAACTCATGGAATGCATTACCTGTGGCTTCGCC